>NZ_DFTP01000103.1:97946-112540 GCF_002381585.1 Marinimicrobium sp. UBA4209 | reverse complement strand
CGTGGCGGCCGCAGGTGTCGGCGACGATGTCGAGCATGACGCGGTTGTAGTTGGAACGCAGGCGGGTGCCGGCGCTCAGGTAGGCGTTGCCCTGTTCGCGGATGGTGTCCACGGCGCTGTAGCGCTCGGTGGGATCATCGGCGCTGTAGAACAGTGTGTCGGCGGCCTGGTTTCCTTCGAGGTCGAGGATGCGCAGGGTCTGGCCGGCTTTGATCACTTTCAGGTAGTAGTCGCCCGCGCCGACGGTGTCGCGGACGCTGGCGTCTTCGGGTTTGAGTGTGCTTTCTTTGATCATGGGTGTTCTCCTCTGCCCTGACTCATGCGCCCAGGTAATAGAGACGGTTGTTTTCAAAGCCGCGGCGGTTTTCCGGGCGGAAGTTTTTGCAGTAGTCGTCCTCGGTGACCGGGTCGGCCTGAAGCAGGCGTATGCCCACGGGCTTGCGTGGGTAATCGAGCGCCCGGTTCATGGGGTGTGGGCAGGAGTGCATTACTACCAGCGTGTCCATTTCAAACCGCAGCAGGACGCGGCTGCCCGCGCTCGAGTGGTTTTCTGTCAGTGCCAGGTTGCCTTCGGCATCCGGGGCGACTTTGCTGAACCAGTTTAGGTTGGCGGCCAGGTCTTTCGGGCCCAGTCCGTATTTTTCCAGCTCCACCAGAAAGCTGCTGGTGCCGTCCTGGTGCCACTGGTTCTGGTCGTTCTGATAATCGCGCTTGCCCCACTGCTCGGCCACTTGTTGCGCGTTACTGGTGCCGCAGACGGTTTCATGCCAGCCCAGGCTGTCTTCCACGATGGAGGCGAAAATCCGGCCCATGTCTGAATAAAGGCAGTGGCCGCGGGTGAGTTTGAAAGTGTGTTGACACTTGAGGGTATCCGGCGCGTTATAGCGTTCGAGCAGATTTTCCGGGTTGTAAAACAACATACCGACGTTGGCGCCGCCCTCGAGGTCGGTCAGTTCCAGCGCGGTGCCGCGCCGCAAGCGCAGGGACCAGTGGCTGGCCGGTGGCAGGGTGTACTCGTACAGAGCTTCATTGGCCATGGTGAAGCGTCTCCTTTTTCTGTTCGGTTTGATTCAGGTTGTCGTCAATGGTTTTCAGCAATGCTTCGTCCGTCTCACCCACCGGCAGGTCATAGGTTATCCGCGCGCCGTAAGCTTCGGGTTCGTGCGGATCAATCCGGTCTTTGTCGAACACCCAGAGCCGGGTGCCGAGATAGAAGCCTTCCTGAATGTCGTGAGTGATCATGAATACGGTCAGGTTCAGTTCGCGCCAGAGTTTGATCACCAGTTCATGCATGTCCTTCCGGATGCCGGGGTCCAGTGCGCCGAACGGTTCATCCAATAGCAGGATGCGTGGCTGTTTGATCAGCGACTGGGCGATGGCGAGTCGCTGTTGCATACCGCCGGACAATTCATGGGGGTATTTGTGCAGGGCGTGACTCAGCCCCACCGCCTCCAGCATGTCCTCCGCGGTCTGCCGGGCCTGCCTGCTGGCCCGACCAAACAGACGCGCCATCAGCGGGCTGCGCTCAAACTCCATGGAGAGCATCACGTTTTCCAGCGCCGTCATATGCGGGAATACCGAATAGCGCTGAAACACGATACCGCGATCGTCACCGGGCTCCGCCACCAGCGGTTTGCCATCGAGTTCGATCCCTCCCTGAGAGGGAGACTCGGTGCCCAGCAACAATTTCAGAAAGGTGGTCTTGCCACAGCCCGATGCGCCGACAATGGTAATGAACTCACCGCGCTCCACGGTTTTGTTCAGATTTTCCAGCACCACGGTGTCACCATAGCGCTTCCACAGCTTGTCAATTTTGATGTAACTCATAACACCTCAGTGGCCGCTGCCAGTTTGTGCGTGGAACCAGGGGAAGCAACGGCGCGAAAGCAACCGCAACAACAGGTCGATAACAAAGGCAAGAATTGTGATCCAGACCACATAGGGCAGGATGACATCCATGGACAGGTAACGACGTACCAGGAAAATGCGGTAACCAAGTCCATCGGTGGAGGCAATCGCTTCGGCGGCAATCAGAAACAACCAGGCCGATCCCAGAGACAGGCGCACGCTGGCGAGCAGGCGGGGCAGTATCTGAGGCAGAATCACCCGCTGGATGATCTGCCAACTGCTGGCGCCCAGGGTTTGCGCTTTGATGATCTGCTCGGCGGGAATTTCCTGCACTCGCTGCTGCATATCGCGACACAAAAACGGCGCCGTGCCAATGATGATCAACATGACTTTGGACAACTCACCCAGGCCAAACACAATAAAAAGAATGGGCAATATGGCCATGGGGGGCACCAGAGAGACGGCCGTCATCAAAGGCGACAGGTTGGCGCTTACATAGGGAATGGCACCGCTGAGCACCCCGAACACCAGAGCGAACACGGCGCTGATGGTCACGCCAATAGCCAGGCGTTGGAGACTGCTTTGGGTGTCTTGCCAGAACAGGTACTCGCCCGTTCGGGCGCTGGGTTCGAACGCCAGTCTTTCGATTGCCGCGCCAAAGCTGTCAAAAGAAGGTAACAACTTGTCGTTGGGATTTTCCGCCAGACGCGCGTTGGACGCCCCCACATAGAGGGCCAACAACAGCAGAAATGGCAGCAGTCCCAACAGCCAGCGGGCAACGCGATTGGGTTGTTGGTTGATCAGTCGCTTCATGCTTACCTCAGCGTGGATGAATTGGCTCTGGACCGGTATTCAATTACCGGCTGCCAGCAGCGGGAAGGGTTCGGGCGAGGCGACAAAAAAAGGTGACAAGGAAAAACCCGGGGGTTTTTACCTTGCCACAACAGTGGGTCGGAGAGGGAGAGTAGTACGGTGTGGTGCCTGACATGGTGAACCTCCAGCGGTTACACGGTTTCATGAACGAGGATTCAATGGCGACAGCGCCATCGCGAACCTCCCGGGCTTTTGTCCCGCCGTGTAACCTTGCACTGAAAATTCCCGTGTAAGGTCGGCTGCTCTCGGACCAGACACGCGAACCTGAACCTGTTCAAGTCATCACGCCGGAACCCTAGCGGCCTATTCAGCACTGCATCATCCGCCGCAGCGCCTTGGTCAAATTGTCTTTACTGAGTTGCTTCAACGGGGTGGTCCCATCGAATCCTCTGTGTACTAAAGAGTGAGCAATATGAATGCCAACCTTAAAAGGCGCCAAAATAGCGCTTTTGCGCCGTTTCCGCAGGACAGGAACACCGCCTTCCGCACCAATACGGTGCAATTCTGCGCAAGGAGGCACCAGAACAAGGCCTGACTGAGTGACACCTGGAGGACAAGGAGGATGGTATGGAGAGGGGGGGAAGAGCGCGCCCTTGAGCCACCATAGTGACCCCAGGGCGCTTACTACTACAATGATTACTTATTCAACGGCATCTTCGGCGTCATCTGCCGCATCTTCCATTGCATCACCGGCATCATCCACCGCGTCATCAATATTCTCGCCCGCTTCTTCTGCAGGCCCTTGATCACAGCCGGTCAGGAAAGCACCGCCGGAGAGAACCAGAAACATTGCCAGGGCCAGTGAGCGGACGCGCTTGGTCAGAAGGTTTTCTTCATTCATGGTGTTGACTCCTTCATTCGATAAAAAAGGGCTTATTGCTGCCCCATGGGTGCCGTATGCTTGCTGTTTTGGCGCGAAATGCAGCAATAACAAGCCATTTTCTGCCAAAACCCTACGGTACTGTTTATCTTAGGCCAAGATTGCGGAATTCAACAGTCGCCGCCGGAACAAGGCGCCAAATGAGACTTCACTCACAACTTTCGCCCTCGAATGCAACTTTCCTACCTCCTTACGTCCAATATTGTGAAGGCCGCGTTTTTGCCTATACTCACAAAACCTGCATCGTCAAAGGAGATTGCTTATGTTCAGCTGGGCATTTTTATTTCTGATTATTGCCATTGTTGCCGGGGTACTGGGATTGAGCGGCATTGCTGGCGCCGCAACCAACATTGCCTGGATTCTTTTTGTGGTCGGCGTGGTGCTGGCGATCGTGTTCGCCGTTGTCGGGCGAAAACCGCCGCTATAACCTCAATGATACCGGGACATTGAAGAATGAGCGCGCTGTAGTCGCAATGGCGCGCTCACTTTTTTCAGCACCGTCACGCTAATGCATAGTAACCAAAAATCACCGAAGCGATGACAATTCCCACGATCACCGGGGACTGATACCAAGGGAGCGTGATGGGCCGCTTACCGCTTTTGTCCTTGCGGCGTTTGCGTACCGCGTCGAGTTGTTCCCGGGTCGCAAACAGTTTCTCCGGAAAAACAAAGCAGAGGGTGCCGTATACAGCCAAAGGCACACTCAACAGATAATCGCCCAACACCAGAAACAGAATTGCCAGCCCCAGGCAAATGGCACCCACGGTGCGAGACTCTCGATGCTTCATATCAACGTGCTCCTCAATCAGATTATTGTTGGTCTGTCATCAAGGGCCCCATCCCTGGGGTTCTGAAACAACTATTGCTTTTTATCCCCTCGCCACTGCATCCGGTACAGGTCGTGCCGACGATCTTTCAGATTCTGCACAGTGCCGCTGTTGCGGGCCATGATCAATGACTCGGGACGCAAGTCGGCAAACGCCACGGTTTCGACATTGGGCGTTGTATCTGCCGCAATGCCATCCCGCGCGAAGGGAAAGTCACAGGGCGTCAGAATGCAGCTCTGCGCGTATTGAATGTCCATATTGGAGACGTTGGGCAGGTTACCCACATTACCGGACATGACCACGTACATCTGGTTTTCCACCGCACGGGCCTGACAACAGTAGCGCACGCGCAGATAGCTTTGCCGCTCATCGGTGCAGAAAGGTACAAACAGAATCTGAACCCCCTGATCCGCCAGGTGACGCCCCAATTCCGGGAACTCCGAGTCGTAGCAGATCAATACACCAATCGGGCCGCAGTCGGTATCGATGGCGGTCAGGCTGCTACCACCTTCAATGTCCCACCAATAGCGCTCGTTCGGCGTGGGGTGGATTTTGGGCTGCTCGAAGATCCGGCCGTCGCGCAGAAAAATATAGGAAATATTTTCAATACGGCCGTTCTCTACCCGAGTGGGGTGCGAGCCGGCGATGATATTGACGTTGTAGCTGAGCGCCATATCCCGGAACGCATCTTTAAGACGAGGCGTGTACTTGGTCAGCGCCTCAATCGACTCGAAAGGCGAAAGCTCCTGGTCCTCAATCGACAACAGCTGCAGTGTCAACAGTTCCGGAAAGACCACAAAGTCACTTTTGTAATCCGCCACGACGTCGACAAAGTATTCGATGTACTTCAGAAACTCAGCGAACGACGTGACCCGCCGCTGCATATATTGCACAGTGGCGATGCGCACGACGTCGGGCATCCGTACGCCGTATTTTTTCACCGGTTTCTCATCTTCCTGCGGTACTTTCGGGTTGTACCAGACCAGGTGGGCGGCGTAGTTCAGCGATTCGGTATCATCGTCGAGGTAATTGGGGATAACGCCAATCACCTCAAAGCCATTGCGCAGCTGGAACGACAGGACCGGGTCCTTGATCTGCTTGTGCACCACCTGATCGATATAGTTTTCTACCGAGCCGACTTTTTTCAGGCGCTTGTGCAGGTTGGGCATTCTCCCGGCAAACACCACGCCTTTCAGACCCAGGGACTGACACAACTTTTTCCGCTCGTTGTACAGACGCTGGCCGATGCGATAGCCGCGATAGGCGTTATCGATACAGACTTCCATACCGTACAACCAGTCGCCATGGATGTCGTGACGGGATGCAAAACCGTTGCCGGTAATTTCATTCCAGGTGTGCGTCTTCAGTGCCACATCACCGGAGATGCGGAAGGTCGCACAGTAACCCACCAGGGCATCCCCCACCATGACCACGATCTGCCCCTGGCGGAAGTTATTGATCTGCCCGACGATCGCCGCGCGCGGGTAGGTCTCCATTTTGAGCGGACCGTACACACGGTCAGCGAGCGCCACAATGGCGGGCACATCCGCCAGGGTGGCATTGCGCACGGTCAGGTGAGCACCGGGCTGCTGCAGTTTGTTTTCCTCTTTCTTCGCCATACTGTTAACTGCCTCTACAACAGGGGATCAGCGGTTCAGCCGCTGATCTCTTTCAAATTGAGTCCATACAGGGCGGCGATCAGGGATATCCCGCCCAGCAATGCAATCACACCCGCGACACCGATCCACGCGGTCAGCAGCCCCACGCTACCCAGGGCGAGCAATGCCAGCCCGATCAGCGTGTTGCTGACCGCCACATATTGCGCGCGGGTCTGCGCGGTGGCCATATCGACAAGATAGACCTTGCGGGCCAGGCGCGCCCCGCCGTGACAGATACTGATACCAAAGAACAGCAGAGCATGCACCCAGGGCGAGGCGAGCAGCGTCAGCTCCAGCCACGCCAGCAGCGCCGTCACGGCACAGAGTATCGCACCCCCAAAGGCCGCCAGCGCCATGGTCCAACGGCTGGAGCGGTCACTCAGTCGGCCCCACACCGGCGAGCTCAGGCTGGCCGCCAGGCCACTGGCAATGATCATCAGGCCCAGCCCCGCCGCGCTGCTGCCGGCGTGTTCCTGAGCGAGCAACACAAAAAACGGCGGGACCAGCGCGATACTCAGCAACAGCCCCCGGGCGAGCACAAAGCGCCGAAAGTCCCGATCGGTCACCACGATACCCAGACTGCGCAGGGCCACACTGACCGCGTTCCCACCGCCCTCGGTGGCCCCCGGCGCTTCCTGAATCTGGCTGAACGCCAGTAGCGACAGCAGCCATAACGCCGCTGCGCCACCGAGGAACAGGGTCAGGTTGACCGGCTCGGCACCCGTGCCAAATTCCGCATACAGGCCCACCAGCAAGGTGGCCACCCCGGCCACGCTGGCCGAGTAACCCATCAGCGCACCGCGCCGGGTTTTCGAGACGGTTTTTCCGAGCACATCTTTGGCGGCAACCGAGCAGAGCCCTCTTGCCAGGCTGTACACCACCAGGGCGCCGACGACGGCCCAGCCTACCTCAGAGCCCTGCAGCGTCCCGGCGGCCAGGGCCATGGCCGCCAGCGCCAGCATGGACAGAAAAGCACCCAGCAGCCAAACCACTTTGCGCCGGGCCAAGCGCCGGATAAAGGCCGCGACCATCAGTTGCGGAATCAACACCCCCGCCTCGCGGATAGGCACCAGAAAGCCGGCGAACCCCGATGAGGCCCCGGCCGCGCCGAGCAGCCAGGGCAAGATCAGTCGGGCACTGGAGAGCTCATCCGCCACTTTACTGAAGGTGTTGGCGACCAGGTAGGCAAAAAAGTTGCGCGGTTGATGTCGGCAGGCATCCTCGGGAATATCCTTACAGACCCGGGCATCCTCATCATCATTCAATTGTTCGTAAACCCGGCTCAGGCGGGGGTAATCGGGGTACAGAACCTCGGGCTTGACGGGCTGATGGTCACTCACAGGCACTTTCTCTCCGGTCTGGTGTAGGCCGCCGCTCAGTATCGGTGCTTATCCGAATGATGTAAACCACGGCCTGTTATACTCCCGGGATAATGCACGACCAAGGATCTTCCCATGGCAACTGGACACTGGCTGACCCGGGGCTCACTGGTGACGCTCATACTGATCGTCATTGGCTGCAGCGCGATCGGCCACCAACTGTGGAATCAACGCTATGGCGCCCCCACCCCCCGGGAGCCACTGCGCAATGCGTCGGAGGACGACCGGTTCCAGGAACATATCAAACCGCTGCTCGAGCACCGCTGTACCGTCTGTCACGGCTGCTACGACGCGCCCTGTCAGCTGAAAATGGAAGCCCGGGAAGGTCTGTTCCGGGGTGCCCACGAGGACAAGGTGTACGACGGTACCCGCCTGCTCGGTGCCGAGCTCACCCGGCTGTTTGAAGATGCGGACAGCACCGCGCAGTGGCGAGAGAAAGGCTTCTTCCCGGTCATCAACGAGCGCGCCGACAGTGCCCAAGCCAATCTCCAGGGTAGCGTGCTCGCGCGCATGCTCCAGCTCAAACGGCAGCACCCCTTGCCCACCCAGGCCGTGCTGCCCGACAGTTTCGATTTTTCCCTTAACCGAGACTGGCACTGCCCCAAGGCCGAGACCTTCGACAGCTATGCCGAGGACTACCCACTGTGGGGCATGCCCTACGGGCTACCGGGGCTGTCCGAGCGCGAGCACAACCGCCTGATCCACTGGCTGGAAGATGGCGCCCCCGCCGGGGCCCCCAAACCCATTGGCCCCGAGTTGCAACAGACCGTTCAGCAGTGGGAGCATTTTTTTAACGCCGACTCCCTCAAAGCCCGGTTGACCAACCGCTACCTGTACGAGCACCTCTTTCTGGCCAATCTGCATTTTGAGGCAAACCCCACCGTGTTTTTCAAATTGGTCCGCTCCGGCACGCCCCCCGGCGAGCCCATCGAGCGCATCAGCACCCGCCGCCCCTTCGATGACCCGGGGGTGGACCGGGTGTACTACCGTCTCTGGCGGGACCCGAGCAGCATTGTGGTGAAAAACCACCTGCCCTACGCCCTGACGCCCGAGCGCATGGCCCACTGGCGAGAATGGTTTCTGGACGCGGATTACGCGGTCACCGAACTGCCGGGTTACCAGTCCGAACAGGCGGCCAATCCCTTTGCGACCTTTGTGGATCTGCCAGTAAAGGCCCGCTACCAGTTTTTGCTGGATGAAGCCGAGTTCACCATCATGAATTTCATCAAGGGCCCGGTGTGTCGAGGCCAGGTGGCCCTCAATGTGATTCAGGATCACTTCTGGGTCAGCTTTGTAGACCCGGCGTTTACCGCCGATAAATGGGATGGAGAGTTTCTAGCCAACAACAGCGAGCACCTGAAACTGCCTGCCGGAGTCGGCAACACCCTGCTGCCAATGACCAATTGGCGGCGCTACTCACAGTTGCAGAAAGATTACCTGGCCGCCAAAGCCACCCACCTGTCCGACAAGTTTGGCGAACGTGAACCGCTCAGCATGGAAATGATCTGGGATGGCGAGGGCCAAAACACCAACGCCGCTCTGACCATTTTCCGACACACCGACAGTGCCAGCGTGCACCGCGGTTTTATCGGGCCCGAGCCGAAAACCAGCTGGGTGATCGACTATCCCCTGTTGGAGCGGATTCACTACCTGCTGGTGGCGGGCTTTGATGTCTACGGCAACACCTCCCACCAACTGCTGAGCCGGCTGTATATGGACTTCCTGCGCATGGAAGGCGAGATGAACTTCATCAACTTCCTGCCCGAGCCAGTCCAGGAGCCGACCATTGCCCACTGGTATCGGGACGCCGAAGAAGACCTCAAAGAATACCTGGACGTTTACCAGAACAACCTCCAGGTAGAGACCGCTCTGGAATACCCGTCGGGCCAGGACCACCAACGGCGACTCTACCAGTTGTTGATCAGACGGCTTCAGCCGGTCCTCTCCGGCGAGCACCAGTTGGACGAACTGGCGCTGAATGAGCGCACCAGAGAAGCGCTGCAGACACTGCACTCATTGGAGGGAGAGGCCCTGCGGGTACTGCCGCCGACAACGGTCATCTATGTGCCCGATAGCGCGTTGTTCACACTGATTCACCACAACGCCTACAGCAACCTGTCATCGCTGTTTATGGAGCAGGAGCGACGCCTGCCGAAGGAGGACACACTGAGTGTGGCGGCGGGCATCATCGGAAGCTACCCGAACAGCTTCCTGATGATGGATGAGCGGGACATTCCGGCCTTCGTGAATCAGGTGCGGGCCATGAGCGACGAGCGGGACTACCGGAAGCTGAAGGATCGCTACGGGGTGCGCCGCAGCGATCCAAATTTCTGGGAAATCAGTGACGACA
The DNA here is from genome assembly GCF_002381585.1 of Marinimicrobium sp. UBA4209. Taxonomy (NCBI): domain Bacteria; kingdom Pseudomonadati; phylum Pseudomonadota; class Gammaproteobacteria; order Cellvibrionales; family Cellvibrionaceae; genus Marinimicrobium; species Marinimicrobium sp. UBA4209. The sequence goes on along the minus strand of NZ_DFTP01000103.1, from coordinate 102,725 downwards.
TCCACGTGCTCTATCGTGAGCGCGCGGGAGTACAGGCAGGACTATTGGATTACAACCGGCTGGAAAACCGATAGAGCGTCAGTCATCCACCGGGCGATAGTGTTCACACCAGGCGGCAAACTGCCGACTCGGTAAGGCGGGCGTAAAGAAAAATCCCTGCACCTGATCGCAGCCCATCGATCGGAGCAGCCGGTACTGCTCCGCATTTTCCACCCCCTCGGCGGTAACCACCAGATCGAGGGCATGCCCCATATCCACCAGGCTGGCCATCAGTTTGCGGGAGCGTTCCTGGCTCTCCAAAGGTTGAACAAACGCCCGATCAATCTTGATCCCGGTGATCGGTAGGTGCTGCAGGTACTCAAACGAGGCAAAGCCGGTACCAAAATCATCGATACTGACGGAAAATCCCATGGCCCTGAGCCGCTCAATAGCAACTCGAGCCGCCTCCAGATTCTGAATCAGAGCGCTTTCGGTCACCTCGACTTCAATGTGCGCCGGCGCCACCCCCAGGCGACGGACCTGCTGTTCGAGGAAAGTCGGCATACGCTCATCCATCAGGTTCCGGGCGGAAAAATTGATGCTGACCGGGTGGGACTGCCAGGACACAAATTCACAGGCCGCCCGGCTGACAAATTCGGTCACCGGCCCAATCAGGGTCGTATTCTCCACTTTGGGCATAAACTGGCCGGGGGGAATCAATTGCCGCTCGCTGTCACGCCAGCGGATCAGCGCTTCACTGCCCACCAGCGCACCGTCACGCAGGCGTACCTTGGGCTGATAGTGCAGCTCGAATTCACCGCGCTCCAGTCCGCGCCGGACGTTGGAAATCAGGGTAATATGGGACAGCTTTTTCTTGGACAAATCGGAATGATAAGGGCAGTAGCTCACGCCTTTGCGAATGGCCGAGAAGAGCGCAATGCGCGCTTCACTGATCAGCTCATCCGTCGCCGAGCCCAGCCCCGATTTGAAGGCGCTGCCCAGGACCAGCTGCACCCGGACCGGTACCGATTGAACGACCAGGTTGTCTTCCCCGGCTTCGATGATGCGCCGGGCCATTGCTTCGAGCAACACCTCATCGGCCCCGGGCAACAGCACAATAAGTTCAGAAACACTGAACCGGTACACACTGGAATCACCGCCAACGAGGTGGCGCAGACGCTCGCCCACGAGCCCCGCCAGCTCATCCGACGCATCCGCCCCCATGGCCTCCAGCACGTCGGTAATATCGGTCAGGCGAACAATGATCAGCCCAACCGGTGCCTCTCGCCTCCCCTCACTGTTCTTCCAGGCATGAAGATCCTGATCGAGGGCCGCCTGATTGGGCAGACCCGAGCGAGGGTCGGTGCGCACCAGCGCCTCCCGTTCGCGATAGGCGCCCCGCAGGCTTTGAAACAGGCCGCCGGCGACGCCGCCCAGCAAAAGGTACAGCCCCATGCGCAGCAGCCAGTTGACCGGCTCCTGCATCACCGCCTGTTCCACATTCAGCGGCATCATCGCCATCAGCGTACTGGCCAGCAGCGCCGAGAGGAGTCCGCCGGCCAGGCCGTACCAGGCCGAAGCAAACAAAACGGGAATCAACATCAGGTAGGGATAAGCGTACGCCGTACCGCCGGTCTGATAGACCGTCAAGGTCCCGAGCGCCAGCAGCGCCAGAATGAAAAGAAGACAGTATAAATGACCTATGTCCTGAGGACCGGCCAGAATATTGACCGTCGCCAGATGGCGACGCTTCCGTAAATCCTCTGCTATATCCATTCTCTCCCCTCCCGAGCCCGCCCCCAAGCGGGAGCCGGATGAACATCCAATACAAGCTTAGAACAAAAGAAAAGCGTTGTGAGAGTTCTGGCCGCACAAAAGCCGAACGAATGGGCCATTCAAGGAAGAGTGTGGCATCTACTATTCAGATATACAAATAGGGAGAGAAGTCCCGGTCAGTTACTCCTCTTCATCCACCGGGGCCAGGTCGTGTCTTGCCAGGTGTGCTTCAAAGCGGCGTATCAAGGTGCGCAGACTGACCCCGAACACCCGACACAAGTCCAGCAGTTGAATCAGGTCGAGGCGACGAACACCCCGCTCCACATCACTTATGAAAGACTGAGGTCGACCCAATGCCTGTGAACATTGTGTCTGTGTCAAGCCAGCCTCAGAGCGCAGTTCTTTGAGCACTTCCAGCAACACTTTTGTTTCCGTTCTGTACAGCGATTTGGACATGGTTTCCTACCAAACTCGTGAGCAAGACTGCAATTTATCGTCACAGAGCTGATATCTGATTAATAGATACAAATCAGATGAAACTTTTAGCCATTCAAAACCCGACTACTGTTAACTGTAGCAGTTATAACGGAAAGCAGACGTCAAAATATTGTCAGAAAACGGCGGCTCGACGGGTCAGCGGACCCACAGAAAAGGGTCCAGATGGAACAACTGTTTTAACTCACGGTACACCAGGGGATAGGCGTAATACAAAGTCTCCGGACGCACGAAAAATGTTTCGCAGATCACCGAGAAAAACTCTTCCGGATTGGTTGCGGCGTATGAATCAATCATTTGCGCCGATTCAGAATTCGACTGACTCACATCATCGAAGGCCGCGGACATGATGTCGGCCCATCGCTGAACACTCTGGGGATCGCGCAACGGTGGCGTACCGTCCATCACGCCGTCGTAACCATCCAACTGATGGGCGTATTCGTGAATCACCAGGCAGTGGCTGTCTTCGCCGCGCAGGTCCTGTTCGATGTCCGCCCAGGAGAGCACCACCTTGCCCTGCTCCCAGGACTCCCCCAGCAACTCCTGACGCTCATAGGCGACCAATCCCAACTCATCGACCACCTCACCCTCGCGCACGAACGCCTCGGGATACAGCAACACCACCGGAAAGCCGGACCACTGCATGCAACCTTCACCGGCATTCATCAACGCCGCCTGAGCGAGAGTCAGCACGCGCATGGGCTCGGTCACGGTAAGGCCATTACAGCCGTAAAAACGGGTATGGGCGAGCATCACCTGCAACTGGCGATGCAGGTTGAGGCGCACCGGCTCGGGAAGGTAGGGGTACAACCACCAGCGGTCCTGCAGCCACTGCTGCCAACTGGCCGGCAGGGGTTGCTCGGCCAGTGCACGGCTGTGTCGATAGCGACGAATCGGGGCGTACACCAGCGCCGCCACCAGAACCCCGGTGAGTAAAAACAGCCAGAACAGTGCCACCACACGCCTCCCGATCAGTACTGGGAAGCATTGTACACGGATTGGCTCAGATCACTTTCGAATAGCGAATCTGGTTGCCAGTATCCAGGTATTGATCGAAGACCATGCACACGCGACGAATCAAAAGCCGCCCCTTGTTCAGCACGGTAATACCGGCCGGGGTAACCTCGATCAATCCGTCTTCCACCATGGGCGCCAACTGGGCCAGCTCATCCCGAAAATACTGATTGGGGTTGATGCCAAAGCGTTCGTAGAGTTGGCCAAAGCTGAGCTTGAAGTGACAGATCAACTGGTTGATCACCGCGCGGCGCAAATGATCTTCGGGCTGCAGGCGCACGCCTTTGATCAACGCGGGGCGCCCTTCATCGATGCGCGTCTGATACTCCTCCACTTTCTTGGCATTCTGGATGTAGGTGCTACCGTAATAACTGATCGCCGACACGCCAAAGGCGATCAGATCACACTCGGCGTGAGTCGAGTAACCCTGAAAGTTGCGTTGCAGTCGGCCTTCCTGCTGCGCCTTGACCAGGCTGTCGTCCGGCTTGGCGAAGTGATCCATGCCAATATACACATAACCCGCCGACTGCAGACGCTCAATGGCTTCGTGCAGAATGGCGAGTTTGTCCTGAGGCGAAGGCAGGTCCGATTCGTGAATCAGACGCTGGCTTTTGAACAGGTGCGGCAAGTGGGCATAGTTGAACAGGGACAACCGATCCGGGCCCAGGTCAATCACCTGATCCAGGGTTTCTTTTACACTGGCACGGGTCTGCAGCGGCAGGCCGTAAATCAGATCCATGCTGATGGACTGGTAGCCCTGATCCCGCGCCACATCCACCAGCTCGCGTACCTGCTCGACGCTGTTATAACGGTTGACCGCGCGCTGCACCTCGGGATTGAAGTCCTGCACCCCCATGCTGACCCGGTTGAACCCCAACTGACGCATGTGAACCAGCTTACCCACCGACATACGCCCCGGGTGTACCTCCACGGAGTACTCCCCTTCGTCGTTATCCAGCAGTTGAAAGTGCCGACGGGTCGCATCCATCAGCCAGGTCATCTCGTCTTCACTGATGTAGGTAGGTGTGCCACCGCCCCAGTGCAACTGGCTCACCGGGCGATCGGTATCGAACACCTCGGCCTGCAGGGCCATCTCCCGATCCACGCGCTCCAGGTAGGGCATGGCCCGGCTGCGCTTGTGGGTCACGATTTTGTTGCAGGCGCAGTAAAAGCAGAGGGTGTCGCAGAAGGGAATATGAAAATACAGGGATAGCGGCTTGCCGCTGCGGTTGCTGCGCGCCACGGCCTCGAGCCATTGTTGACGGGAGAAGTCGTCCCGGAACTGGGGCGCGGTGGGGTAGGAGGTGTAGCGCGGTCCGCTCAGGTCGTAGCGGTCGATGACGGACTGATCCCAGGCGAGAGGCTCTTGGTATAAGGACATGGTGTGGCTCGGTTTGTTGACGTGGGCGTTAGTCTAGGGCGATGGGAATAGGGCGGCGTTGACTTCGGTCAAGCCAGTGTCATTACGTCACCTCCGGCTACGGCGGATGCGGCCTTTGGCCTTATCCGCCCTAC
>NZ_DFTP01000103.1:97565-97790 GCF_002381585.1 Marinimicrobium sp. UBA4209 | reverse complement strand
CCCAACACACAACCCCGCCGCTCCCATACCCCCAATCTACTGCCCAAGGACCGGCCAAACCATACCGCTCTTGGGGTATACCATTGGTTCATTGGTGGATAAGGTCCGAAAGGCCGTCATCCACCATCACGCTTTATAACTGCGCCAAGGCCCAATCAAACACACACTGATCCTCGGCATCCACCTGTCCCTGCATCTGCTTGAGGCTGTCCATCAAGGCCTCCA
>NZ_DFTP01000103.1:90971-97423 GCF_002381585.1 Marinimicrobium sp. UBA4209 | reverse complement strand
CGCTGTCCATCAAGGCCTCCACATTGGGCCGGTGCAGATTCACATGCCCCACCTTGCGCCCGGGGCGAATTTCCTTCGCGTACCAATGCACATGGGCGCCGGTCACCCCGAGCCACTCGGTGCGCCAATCCCGCCCGAGCAGGTTGTACATCATGGTCACACCGTAAACTTCCGGAGTGATCAGCGGCAAACCCGCCACGGCCCGCAGATGCAGCTCAAACTGGCTGATATCCGCCCCGGCCTGGGTCCAGTGGCCGGAGTTGTGTACCCGGGGCGCCAGTTCGTTGACCAGCAGATGCCCCTCTTCCACAAAGCACTCCATGGCCATCACACCGACATAGCCCTGATCATCCATAATACGACCGAGCCATTCCTCGGCCAGTTGCTGCTGCTCGGCGGGTACATCCAGATTGCCCACGCTCGCCCGCAATATGCCGCTCTCGTGCCAATTACGGGTGAGCGGATAGAAAACCTTCTCGCCGGCACGATTGCGCGCGCCCACCAGAGAAACCTCGTGGCTGAAGGGAATCATCGCCTCGGCGATACACTCATTGGCCCACTCGGCCAGCACCGGCTCGCCCGGCTGCCAGCGCCATTGGCCACGACCGTCGTAGCCTCCGCGGCGACGCTTGATCACCGCCGGGCGGCCCAGTTCATCGAGCTGTGCGACCATGCCCGCCTCGTCCCCCAGGGACACCCAGGGGGCGGTGGGCACATTGAGTCGATCCAGCAGGCTTTTCTGCCGCTCCCGGTCGATCACCGAGTGCAGTGCCGTGGCGTTGAGAAAATTCGGGTGGTCTTTCAGTTGCACACCGCGCGGAGAGTCCGGCCAATGCTCCAGCTCGACAGTAATCACATCGCTGTCGCGCAGCTCCAGCCGGTCATCACTGGTGGGATTGACCGGCATCACCTCGATCTGCATGGGCGCGGCGGCCTGCTGCAGCATCTGGCCCAACTGGCCGTTACCGGCCACGATAATACGCGGAACACTCATGAGGCTTATTCGCTCCTCGGATCGGGATTGTCCAGTACGGTCTGCGACTGCTGCTGGCGCCAGGCGGCGATGCGTCCGGCCAGCTCGGCATCGTCGGTCGCCAGAATCTGGGCCGCCATCAGGCCGGCATTGAAGGCACCGGCACCGCCGATGGCCAGGGTACCCACCGCAACGCCTCGGGGCATCTGCACAATGGACAGCAGGCTGTCCTGACCATTGAGCGCCTTACTCTGCACCGGCACACCCAGCACCGGCAGAATGGTCTTGGCGGCGATCATGCCCGGCAGATGGGCGGCGCCGCCGGCACCGGCCACAATCACCTTGTAGCCCTGGTCCGCCGCGGTTTCGGCAAACTGGAACATTTTGTCCGGCGTGCGGTGGGCCGACACCACTTCGGCGTGGTATGCCACCCCCAGAGTATCCAGAATCTGGGCCGCTTCGGCCATGGTGGGCCAGTCGGACTTTGAGCCCATCACAATGGCCACTTTCGTTGCCGTTACCGCTTTGTCTGCCATAGCGCTCTCCAATAAACGCCGCCGGACGGTGGTCAAGCCACCCCCGGCGAGGGGTCCCGGCACAGACCGGGAAATGGAAAAAGGGCGGGATTATAGCAAGGGATCCCCGAAATTGCCTGTTTTTCCGCCCAACGGGGCGCCTATTTAGGCAATGTGTTATCGTCCTCGTGTCATGCCATTTTGAGGAGTTCGCGATGGACGACAGAGACAGCCTGCTGCAGGCGCTGGACGACACCCACCATCGGATGCACGAATTGGTGGAGGCCCTGGGCAATGACCGCCTTCAGGTGCCCTACCACCCCGGCGTCAATCCGCCGCTGTGGGAGTTCGGTCACTGCGCCTTCTTTTACGAAGTCTTTGTGCGCAAGGCGCTGGACGGAGTGGCCTCTTACGACCCCTCAATGGACGAAATCTGGGACTCCTTCCACCTGGACCACGAAGACCGCTGGCGGGCCGACCTGTTTCCCGGCAAGGCGGACACCCTGCGCTACGTGGACGCCATTCACCAGGCCATACGTCAACGTATCCTGGAGCAGCCCCTCACGGATCAGGCCCACTACCTGACCAAATACGCCATCTTCCACCAGAATATGCATCTGGAGTCGATGATCTGGTGCCGTCAGACCGAGGGTTACCCGGTGCCACCGGGCAGCCGCCCCGAACCGACCGCGAGCGCTGATCCCGCCGCTCTGGGCGATGCGGACATCCCTGCCGGGCGCTACACCATCGGTATGCCGGCCCATTCCCCGGAGTACGCCCGGCGCGACTTTGCCTTCGATAATGAAAAGCCCGGCTTTGAAGTGCACGTCCCGGCCTTTCGTATTGCCCGAACCCTGGTCAGCAACGGCGACTTCCGACGTTTTGTCGAGGACGGAGGCTACCAGCGGCCCGAGCTCTGGACCCAGGGCGGGCGCAAATGGCTGACTACCGAACAGGACCTGAATTTCGGCAGCGGCGAGCCCCAGCGTGGCACCCCAGCCCACCCCTATTATTGGCGCAAGACTGAAAACGGCTGGGAAGAGCGGCATTTCGACCAGTGGCGCCCCCTCCATGACGACTACCCGGTCAAACATGTGACCTACTGGGAGGCCGAAGCCTACTGCCGCTGGGCGGGCCGCCGTCTGCCCAGCGAAGTCGAATGGGAAGTGGCCGCCCTGGGCAACCGTCCCGGCGAGCCGCATCGGCGCTACCCCTGGGGGGATACGCTGGATTCAAGCCGGGTGGATATGGACGGTACCGGTCTGGCCAGCCAGCCAGTCACCGCCTTGCCCGAAGGCGACAGCCCCTTCGGCTGCCGGCAGATGCTGGGCACCCTCTGGGAGTGGACCAGCGACCAGTTTTTCCCCTATGACGGCTTTGCCATCGATATGTACCCTTTCATGTCCACTCTGCAGTTTGGCGACCACAAGGTCACCAAAGGCGGCTCCTGCGGCACCTCATCGCGGTTGATCCGAGGCAGCTACCGCCAGGCCTACCTGCCCAATCGACACGATGTGTTTGTGGGCTTTCGCACCTGCGCCCTCGACAACTAATCCATAACCGACCAGAGCCCATGACCGACAAGAACCCCTACGAAACCGACGAACTGCTCGGCCAATACCTGGATTTCCACTACGGCCCCAGTCACTTTGACGTGCCCAACTACCCGAAGGCCTGTATCGAGCAGGCCCTGGCCCACCACACCGGCACAACCGGGCGGGCCCTTGACCTGGGTTGCGCCGTGGGCCGCAGCAGCTTTGAACTGGCCCGTCGGTTCGACGAAGTCATCGGCATCGACCTGTCACGACGCTTTATCGACAGCGCCACCCGATTGGCCGAGCAGGGCCAGATTCAATATCAGGTCACCCTCGAGGGCGAGCTTATCGAACGCCGAACGGCGGATCTCGCGGCGCTGGAACTGAGCAACACCGCCGGGCGCACCCGCTTTCAGGTCGGCGATGCCTGTGCACTGGATGACACTCTGGGCCGCTTCGATCTGATCTTCGCCGGCAACCTGATCGACCGGCTGCCCGATCCCGCTGCGTTTCTCGCCCAGTTGCCTGCACTGGTCCGCCCCGGCGGCCTGCTGATGATCACCTCCCCCTACACCCTGCTCCCGGAGTTCACCCCCCGGGAACGCTGGATCGGCGGGTTCGAGAGTAACGGGCAACCGGTGCCCATGCTCGACGGCCTGCGCCACCACCTGGAACCGGACTTTGTGCTGCAGGAACCCACCCGGGATATCCCCTTTGTGATCCGGGAAACTGCCCGCAAGTACCAACACACGGTGGCCGAAGTGAGCCTGTGGAGAAGAGCTTGAGTGCTCTCAGTCGACCGATACACCTGCCCCTAAATTCACGTTTGAGAGGCAACTACTAAGGATTTCTCAGTCGTTCGCCAACAGGGGCGAGTCAGGTCTGGTACCGGATCAAAAAGAGCCACCGTTCCAGGCGGTGACCCTGACTACCGCGCTTGCTGTCGGATTACGCCTGCGGCTGATCCGACCTACGGGAAGTCTCGCAGCGAGCGCCAAGTAGGTCGGATTAGCGAAGCGTAATCCGACACCCGCACCGTAGATGAGCGAACACTCAGCATAGTGTATGCTGGAAGTCTTTGACCCCGTTGCAGCGAACCGAGGCCCGCTCATGCATCAACCCGAACAGCCCATCCTGCGCGATATCGTGTTAATTGGCGGTGGCCACAGTCATGTGGGGGTACTCAAACGCTTCGCCATGAAACCCGAGCCCGGGGTGCGGCTGACGGTGATCTGCCGGGATACGCACACGCCCTACTCCGGCATGCTGCCCGGCTATATTGCCGGACACTACAGCTACGATGAAGTGCACATTGATCTGCGCCGACTGGCGGAGTTTGCCGGCGCGCGGTTTTTCAGTGATGAAGCGGTCAATATTGATCGGGCCAATCAGAAAGTCATCTGCCGCGGTCGGCCGCCGGTGCCCTACGATCTGCTCTCCATCAATATCGGCTCCACCCCTCAGGTCAGCCGGGTGCCCGGCGCGGAGCAGCACGCGGTACCGGTCAAACCCATCTATCAGTTCAATGACCGCTGGCAGCAATTGCTCGACCGGGTGATCCATCATTCCGGCACCACCCGGGTGGCTGTGGTGGGCGGTGGCGCGGGCGGCGTGGAGCTGGTGCTTGCCATGCAATATCGCCTGACCCGGGAGCTTCAGGCCATGGGGCGCAACCCTGAAGAACTGGTATTCGACCTTTACACCCGCGATGAAAAAATTCTGCCCACTCACAACCAGAAGGTGCGCAATCACTTTCATCAGGCCCTGGCAATGGGCGAGATCAACCTCTACACCAACGCCGAAGTGACCGCCGTGGACGCCGGGCGACTGCACACCGAAGACGGATACTGGCACGAAGCGGACGAGGTGGTCTGGGTAACCAGTGCCGGCGGAGCCGCCTGGCTGAAGGAGACCGGCCTGGAGCTGGATGACAACGGCTTTATTCAGGTGCGCGATACGCTGCAGACCATGAACGACCCGGCCATTTTTGCCGCCGGGGATATCGCCACTCAGGTAAATCATCCCCGCGAGAAAGCCGGCGTATTTGCCGTGCGTCAGGGGCGCCCACTGGCGGATAACCTGCGCCAGGCCGTGCTGGGTCAACCACTCAAACCCTATCGTCCCCAGAAAAAATGGCTGGCTCTGATCAGCACCGGCAACCAGCACGCAGTCGCGTCCCGCGGCGGTTTTTACGCGGCGGGCGATTGGGTATGGCGCTGGAAGGATTCGATTGACCGGCGCTTCATGGCCAAATTTAACGAACTGCCGCCGATGGACGAACAGGCCATGGCACCGACCAAGCCGAGCCGCGTACCACTGGAAAAAGACGAACAGGACCAGGCCATCTCCGCCATCGCCATGCGCTGCGGCGGCTGCGGAGCCAAGGTGGGGGCGACGGTCCTGTCCCGCGCCCTCTCCACCCTCAAGCCCGTGGAGCGGGACGAAGTGCTGGTGGGCCTGCACGCGCCCGACGATGCCGCCGTGGTGAAAATTCCCGCCGGCAAAGCGGCGGTCCACACCATCGATTTTTTCCGCGCCTTTATTGACGACCCCTATGTGTTCGGCAAAATTGCCGCCAATCACGCCCTGGGGGATGTGTTCGCCATGGGCGCCGAAGCCCAGACCGCCACCGCCGTGGCCACGGTGCCTCAAGGGCTGGAATCGAAAGTGGAAGACACGGTGTACCAGATGATGACTGGCGCGCTGGAGGTGTTGAACGATGCCAACTGTACCTTGGTGGGCGGTCACACCGGCGAGGGCAAAGAGCTGGCGCTGGGTTTTGCGGTCAACGGACTGATTGATGAAAACGACACGGCGCTGACCAAGGGCGGCCTTCAGCCCGGCCAGGTGCTGTTGCTCACCAAACCCATCGGTACCGGCACCCTGTTCGCCGCCCTGCCGCAACTGAAAATCAAAGGCCGCTGGATCGACGCGGCGCTCGCCAGCATGTGCGTTTCCAACCGACTGGCGGCGCAATGCCTGCGCGAGTATGGCTCAACGGCCTGCACCGATCTGACCGGTTTCGGCCTGCTCGGCCACCTGGTGGAAATGACCCGCGCCTCAGGCGTGGATGCCGAACTGAAGTTGGAGGTACTGCCGCTGCTGGAAGGCGCCGAAGAGACCATCGCCGCTGGCGTACTCAGCTCCCTGCAACCGGCCAACGTCCGCCTGCGCCGCGCCATCAAGGATCAGGACCAGTGGGTCGACCACCCCCGTTACCCACTGCTCTTTGATCCCCAGACCGCCGGCGGCCTGCTCGCCTCTGTGCCTGCCGACCAGGCCGACGCCTGTGTGGCGGCGCTACATTCTCTGGGCTACCCTCACACCCGGATCATCGGCCGGATTCTGCCCGAAGGCGATGCGCTGGAGCCGATTCATTTGCGGTAGTCGCCGACGCGGCACGAATCGTAGGGTGGCATAAGGCCGAAG
>NZ_DFTP01000103.1:90633-90855 GCF_002381585.1 Marinimicrobium sp. UBA4209 | reverse complement strand
GCCGAAGGCCGTCATCCACCGTTACCCTAAGGGTCAAAACTTGACCTCTCAACGGGTTCAAGGCTGCCCTGATCGATAACACAGCCCCCGCATCTTGGTTTTAACAGAAGCCTACGCGGGGGTTCTTATTTTCAGGCTCCTCTAGCTCAACAGCACCGACAGTGCGCCCGTGGTCATCAGAACGATGGCGATAGCCGCCGGCGTGATCACCAGAGCCGGAAG
>NZ_DFTP01000103.1:79142-90587 GCF_002381585.1 Marinimicrobium sp. UBA4209 | reverse complement strand
GAAAGATAGAGTAATACCCTACCGTATTCACCACATCCAAGGTCGTTTGCATCATTCAACTGTTCCAACGAGTTCCATTAAATCCGCGTCGATAAACCAGGCGCCACTGGCCTCGACTCTCGTCTTGGTGCGGGTTTTGAGCATAGTGTCGCAATACCTCTGGGCTGGATTTGGCGGACGATGAGATCCGACCCAGTGCTCGAACGCACCAAACAGTGTGACAACGGTGTCCTGATGCGGATGGGATTGAGATTTTCGTAAAGCGATAATAGCAGCCCCGGATTTTTATACCTAAAAGGTATAAGAACACATTTGATTATGGCTTTTAACGCAAGTATAGTTATTAACAGGTCGGAAACGACCGGTTGATCCTTTACCCAAGGTTTTGGATCGTGGCAGCGCCTCAGTCGCCGATAAGACTGGGGCTTTTCTTTTTCTAGCCCCCCTGTTTTTTCGCCCCGACTTTGGTCTCCACCAAAAAACTTGTCCGTTTGATTTGCTCCATGTAGCTCCGGTCTGCCGGGAATGCCGTGACGAACTGGTGTGGTTTGCCTTTTTCTTTGGGGTCGTCGAATACCACTACATAGCGCTCTTCCACCACAACCAATGTCCGCCTTTTCGCCTGCCGTCCCCGGTCGGTTTTTCTGGTTTGGGCGTATCTCTGAATAGTTCCGGCGCTGAGTTTCAGAACTTCTCTAATCCACAGGATTCGCCTAAGGCGCTTGCGAGACCATCCGTTATCGTGGATGCCTGAACTGGTACGGTGGTTCTTTGCCTCTGAAAACGCGTGATTAAACGCTCTTTCCGAGAACTGATAGCGACAACCTGTCCAGTCTGTGAAGACCCGCCGTTCACCGTTTTCGTCCCAAACGTAGGTCTCGTGATAGACCTGTCGATACTTGGCAATGAGTTCTTTTTCCGTATCCGCTTTCAGACGAAGCTGTGGCCACAGTGACTCGCACATCAGACACGGCCCTGCCAGTCAAAGATGTTGAACTTCTTCTCGCCTCTAGGTGTGCCTCCGGCCAGTGAAGTACGTCCCAACCCTGCCTCAAGTCTACGCAAGAAAGCGATTTTGGCTTTACTGGCACCTTCCACTTTATCCCTCTCATTCCATGCGTAGCCCACGGCACCAATCAGCAAGTCAGCCAATTGCACCATGGGCTGGTTGTCAGACCATACCGGTTCGAGGCTGAGAACATGTGCGCGGCCTGACAATTTGCGAGTAAGAACGGTTTTCAGGTCCTGAAACCGGTTGCTGGCGGCGTTCTGCTGCCAGTCGAGGTACAAGCGGTACTCGTGGGATGGTTCTAGCCAGTGCACGAGCATTTGATAGTAGAGCTTGTAAAAGCCCAACTCAGGGCTGCCTTCGTTATACCGCTCATGGTCGAGATTGTGTCGGTCAACCACGATGCAGCGAAAGTTCAGAAACGGCGTATCCAGAAAAATATCCAGAAGGTCATCGTAGAACCGGGCGCGATTTGGCGAGAGACGTTTCCAGCCAAGCTCTCCATGAGCATTGTGTAAGGCTTGAAGGCTGTGTATCCGGTGTACCAGCGCTTTTTTCTCGTCCCGAGGGCATTGTAGAGCACCTATGACAGCGTAGCGGTCTCCCTTGTCCGACGTATGGCGGCTTTCATCACAGTAAATGTTGAAAACGGTCATGTCTGCAAGGCTCCTTAGAAAATGGCTGTAGCTCGCTGGCAATAAATGGTCATTGAACCTCAACGCCCGCCGGTGCAGCTTTAAGTTTTATGCCTGACTGCATGCTTGTACCGACCCCATCACGCCTGAAATCGAACATGTTCATCTGGAACGTATTAATTGTCACTTGGTCGTTCCCACTTGAGTGAGCAATCAAACGTTCGTGTCGCTTGTCATACGGTGCCATGGCATAGGAACCGCCATATTCGCCCGTGTTAACCAGCACAACGTGTTGATACATGTGGTAGTGCAATGCTTCAACCATAGAGTCAAAGGTGTTCACGTCTCGGTTAAGGGCAGGAATTAGTAAGGCATGGGATTTGTCTCGAAGGTCTGCACTCAGAGCTATGTCTGTAGAATCAAAACAGATCGCTGCGGTTACAGTGAAACCGTTTTGTTTTGGGAAGGCCGGGTGAGCAAGTTCCAGCATTAACTGGTAAGGGCGCCAGGGCTGAATTTTTAGCTTCTTCTCGGGAGCCGTCATGTGGTGTTTACCCTGAAACCGATGGATTTCGTTGCGATTGCCGTTATGTTTTCTCGGCACGATCCACACCGCACAGTTATTTGGCCCCTTAACACCAGGCTGCTCTACAAAGCCAAGCCCTGCGACCACAATTGCGTGAGTTTTGCGGGATAAATGAATCAGAATATCCATGTCGTCCTGATGCACTGCTAGCTCTGGTAGCACGATCAGATCGATGTCTTGTTCACGCCCACCGTTCTTTGGCTTTTCGAGGTGCTGTGCCTCAATGTGCTTGGTAACCAATTTAGCCACACGGGCTAAATGGCACCTGTGCTTCGCCCGGTAATCACTGTCATTAAGGTATAGACCGTGGTCAGCAAAGTCCTGCTGTTGTGGCATTTTTGTTTGAACCATGGCAACAGTCAGGCTTTTCTTATCCGGTTTCCAGTTTGGTGAAACCAGCTCAGGGAGGCTTGGCATGCCAGATTGCCGGCAGTAGAGAAGTTTTAATTTAGCTAGGCGTTCATTAACGATTTTACTGACACTCTCACAGGTGAACTCCGTCGGCCATGAGTAACCTTGGTCATTTACACGGATGCCTGGCCATTTGAGCAGCTTGGATAGCAGGGTTGTTAACCATCCCGAGAACTGAGCAGCCTCCCCCGCAAGTGACTCCGGCGTTGTCAGTAAGCCAATCTGCCTTTTGAACTGGGTTGTTTTGAGGCCACGGTACCCAGTCTTTGCGGTAAGGCTAGGCCCGAAGCCTGTGGGGTCTCCTGAGCCGGATAACGCTGCACGCAGACATAGCGCAATGCGTTGAAGAAGGAATGTCTCGTTGCGCTCGGAATGTAGATGGCTGGCGGCTTCAGAAAGAACCTTGTTGAACTTCAGCTTCACCAGAAGCTCAGAATCAAATACAGAGAAGGCGGGCGGTGCCGAGAAGTGCCCAAACTTCACTTGGGTTTTGGCCAGGTCGATTACTTCATCTGGTTCTGCTGTTTCAAAGGCTTCACTAACATTTAACAGAGCCTGCATAAGCTTTAACGCCATTATTTCGTTTCCGAAGGGATTGTCTGGCCGCGAAACAAGCTTGTATAGCGAGATGTAGGAAGTGATTTGTTCCAGCTTTCTGACTGAAGGCCTGGTGTTGATGTAAAGCTTTTCTATCAAAGCCTGGACTTCATCGGAGTTTAACCAGTTGTACTTCAATGCCCGGGCATGGAGTATCAGTGCTCTGAAGAGTGTTGCATCTTGAATCGCAATCAGCGCCAGTACCTCAGGGGCATTTCGTCTACGCTCCAGAAGGCCTGAACTTGCGCGAAGGAGTGGCTTGGCATTCTCCACTAACTGTCTGGCAACGATTATTCCTGTCGCGATATCGCGTTTAGAGGCCGTCTCGGGAAGAGTGATATTCCGGAATCCATTAGCGAGCTTGAAAACAAAGTCATGGAACCAACAGCCCGAACTGCTCTCCAGTGTTGTATCCATTCTCACCAGAAGCAAGAAACGAGCCTGAGCGGCTAGAAAGTTGAATGGGATCGGTTTGGGCTTAGTTTCTGTTGCAGAAGGTAGATTCTGGATGGAGTTGGTTATGTTTTCCATAGCCACATCTTCTATGGCTTGGGTCTGTAGCAGCTCAAAAAATTGATCTACGTCGGCATGCGCCGGCATAGCCTGTCTGTCTTTGCGATGAATGATGGTTGCCGCATGTCGATAGATCTCGGCGAGACAATACTGCCCAATAGCGGCTTGGACGGTAGCTTGCTTCTCTTGAGTACCAAACGGGTCGCCGTAGGGTAAGGATCTTAAGTAGTTGAGTTGATCCAGCACTGGTTCAAGTAGTTTGGTACTGGGAAATAGCTCGAGCCCCTTTTTGAGCAATAGCACCACGGCTGGGTCGCGACTCCAGCAGGCGACGAACCGCCGAGCGAGGCGTTCTTGCAGGTAGTCCCAGTCTCCAGGAACTGGCCTGCCATTTTCGTCCGTTTGGCGCGATGAAAAATGACGGAAATTGTTTAATAGCCTTGAAATCTTGTTAGCGGCAAAACGTTTAAGTGTATCTTCGCGGACATCAAACATGTCCTTCTCAATTGCCGCAAGTCGATTGAAGTATCCTGCCCCGTCTGATTGATCTGCTTCGTTGGCTTTGGACAGAGCGAGCAGTGACTCCAATTGACCAAGATGAATTTCAGCGTCGTCATACGATACTGGGCCAGAGACGTTCTTCTGTATATCTTCCAAGGTCTTAGATATTCCCACAGACTTTCCTCTGAAGGCTTCGATCTTGGTTTTCTTGGGGTTTGCTTCGAGACTTAACTCACGCAGGGCTGGGTTACCAACATCAAATAATGAGTCAGTTATAATGTCTAAGTGGCTTTCAGTCTGGGGCTGAGGCGCCTCCAAAAGGCGTTCCTCCAAGCCCTGTCGATTAGGACCGACGAGAACAAAACGCATATCATCGACATAGCGACAGTAATCAACCAGCTTGATACCATACCTATCATTGATTACTTGTCCTATGAGACCCTTCATCAGGCCATCAAAATCGGACATGTAAATATTGGCGAGGAAGCCCGATGCTACCAATCCCTGGGGTAGTCCGAGAGGCGCCACAGGAATTGCATCAGATGAAAACTTTTGTTTGAAAGTTTCATCCGCTGCCTCTGACCAGTTCCAGCTCCTGAAAGCCTCGAGAACATTTTTTACAAACACCATTTCATGTTCGTCTGTTATTCCTTGCTCACGAGCCATCTCCACAATTCTCTTTACCAGCGATGGTCGATCGATCCGGTCGAAGAATTGAGCAAGGTCGATCTCTAAAAGGTAAACCTCTTCCTCATCAGACTTTTCTTCTAGCTCCTTTCTAGCGAAGTAATACGGACGCTCAAGGAACTTCCGGTAGTCCGTAAAATACTTGCTGTAGATAGTCGTCGCGCCGTAATTGTGATCGGCTTTTCCGTCCTCATACTGGCAATAAAGGCGATTACCGTAACTAACGATTTCTTTGGCATGAACCTCTTCATATTCAGTCGAAGGGTCTCCTTGCATGGTTTCGACTTCGTTGGAGAGACACATCATAACCAGCGTCATGATGGTCTGCTCACGAATACCGATATGCGCAAGTGGTCTTAACTTAAGCGGGCCTTCGTCCTGGTCATCACTTCCTGGTTTAGATTCCGGCCGCCAAAGCAACTTATATTCAGCTACTTGCATTGGATCATCGGGCTTCTCAAACTTCCAAGGATGAGATTTAGGTGCCGGAACCAG
Organism: Marinimicrobium sp. UBA4209; assembly: GCF_002381585.1. Lineage (NCBI taxonomy): Bacteria > Pseudomonadati > Pseudomonadota > Gammaproteobacteria > Cellvibrionales > Cellvibrionaceae > Marinimicrobium > Marinimicrobium sp. UBA4209. The sequence goes on along the minus strand of NZ_DFTP01000103.1, from coordinate 85,153 downwards.
CTCTAGCGGAGTAAAAGTGAGTCCGTCTTGTAGTTCTTTTGTCCATTCACTGCAGCGATTTGCCAAGTCAATTGAAGATGTGTCGAGTTCGAAGTTATCTGCATACCAGTTGGTTGTGCGGATATACTCATGCGCTTTTTTCCATGCGAGCGCCATGAGGAGCGGATCTGAAAGGTAGTCATCATGCAGCGCAAGCGTGTCGTACTTTTTATCCAAAACTGGCATTGTATTGTCCTTAACTGAGTGCTTGTTGGACGATAGTTTCCGCTAATTGGCAGCGGGTTCCGCGGGCCCGATTCAGGCGTTCTTTGAGCTGGTCGCAGAGGGCCATGAGCTCATCGACTTTTTGGACGATTCGGTGTTGCTCCTTTAGAGGAGGAATGGCGACAGGAATTTCTTTGAGCTTTGAGGCCTTGATACCAGTGGCAGTCATGCCAGTTGCATTCTCAACTAGCTTTTCCTGGAACGGGGATGCCATTATCTGTATGAGCATGAATCGAGATATATCAAGAATATGCCATTGAAAGCATATGGCGCGCTGGGCTAAGGCAAACTCTTCATTCAAGTCTACTATTGCGGCGTTCCCCAACGGTGCCTCTGGCGTAAACAGCAGGTCTCCTTTTCGAGGAAATCCGCGTGTCATCCACTCGGTATAGTCCTCTTCGGAGATAAACTCTTCGGGCTCTAAGTCAATGTAGCCTTGGCGGATATTTTTCGCGGTAATAAGGCGCTTTCCATGGCTAGTCTTTATGGGGGTTTTCCCCCGGTAATCGATGAATTTGGCAATATTACCCAGCTTAATCCATTCCCATGTATCGGGTAAACTCAAGTATTTTTCATCCGGTGACACGTCGTTACCGGCTTTTGTCCTCATGCCTTCATTACTAGCCAGATGGTCTCGAGCCTTTAGCATTTTTGAAACAAAGGTACTGCCAGGCTCATCCCCCGCATCCTGCTCCACCAACCGCCCCATCACCGCCAGCTGCAGGATGGTTTGCTTGAGCTTGTCGATGCTCTGCTCGGTGGTGAACAGGGTGTCAAAGTGGGCGGCGAGGCGGGTCCAGTTGTCGGCCAGTTCGGTGGCGTTTTCGGACTGCGTCAATGTGCCGAGCAGGGTGTCCACGAGGGTTTCGTGGGCTTCGAGCTGGTCATTGGTTTGCTGTTCCAGCCGGTCGCAGAGGGCCATAAGTTCATCGACTTTTTGGACGATGCGGTGTTGTTCTTTTAGTGGCGGAACCGGAACTATGAGTTCCTCCATCTTGGATTTCGTCATGTGAATCATGGCGATACCGCTGCCTGAGGATTTTATCTCCTCAGTAACAGCCTTCAGGTACAGATAAAGAAACCGTTTGTCGATGGCCGCCTCATCGAATAGATCCAGTTTCCAGATATGGTAGTGGTAGATAGCGCGCCCACCATCCCAGATGAATGGACCGAAAGAAGCAGACCAAGCATAAATCAAATCGCCGCTATCAATGTATTTGTCATCTTCTAGCTCTAAGTCAGAGTAGTACCAATCGTTTGATGTGAAAAGGTTGCCTACTCGCAGCAGAGGGGTTCCCGATGAGAGCATTTCGTGCTTCTTGTAGGCCCTGCCATTTATAACGCGCACCACATCATCAAGGCGGCTCCAGACCCACCCCTGGGGTAGACTAAAAGAGGTGTCGTCATTGGTGATAGAGGCATGCTTTCGAACCTTCTTGAGCTTGCCTAGCTCGACAGAAACGGCTTTAGCCTTCAGGCATTGCTCCAGCAACTTTTGAGCGGGCTCATCACTTGTATCTTGATCAACCAGAGAGCCCCTTACAGCCAACTCCAAAATCAACTCCCGAAGCCTCTTAACCCCCGTCAGCTCAATCTTGCCGTTGTTCCCACGGCCACTGGCTGATTTCTTGGTTACTGCCCCAGTCCATAAATCCAGATGCTCTGTTATCAGTTCCTGCGCACTCACGCCGCACCTCCGTTGGCGTTATGGCTGAGGGCATCGGCCAGGATATCCCGCAACTGGTCACGGATTTCCTGGATTTCCGCCTGCTGCTGCTCGTATTGGGCCAACAGCTCGTCCGGGTCGTGGCTGACCTGTTCGCCCACGTGGGGGTTCTTGATATCCAGGTTGTAGTTGCGGGCCTTGATGTCGTCGATGGAGACCTTCCAGGCCTGTTCGGTTTCCACGCGGCTGGCGAAGCCGTCGGCCTCGGTGCCCCACCAGTCGATTTCGGTCTGGAACTCCGAGAACTTCATGGGCTTGGTTTTGCTGTAGCTCTTGTAGCCTTCCGGGTAGGGGTGCTCGTAGTACCAGACGTTTTCGGTGGGCTGACCCTTGGTGAAAAACAGTAGGTTGGTCTTGATGCCGGTGTAGGGGTTAAACACGCCGTTGGGCAGGCGCACGATGGTGTGCAGGTTGCACTCTTCCAGCAGTTTTTCTTTCAACCGGGTTTTCATGCCCTCGCCGAACAGGAAACCGTCCGGCAGTACCACGGCGGCGCGGCCGCCGTCTTTTAGCAGGTGGATAAACAAGGTCATAAACAGGTCGGCGGTTTCCCGGGTGCGAAAGGCGCTGGGAAAATTGGTCTCGATGCCGTCCTCCTCCATGCCGCCGAAAGGCGGGTTGGCGACGATGATGTTGACCCGCTCTTTGGGGCCCCAGTCGCGCAGCGGGCGAGCCAGGGTGTTGTCGTGCTTGATCTGGTCCGGCACTTCGATGCCATGCAGAATCATGTTGGTGGTGGCCAGCAGGTGCGGCAGGGGCTTTTTCTCTACCCCGTGAATGCTGCGCTGCAGCGTCTGTTCGTCCTGCGGGGTTTTGACGTAGTGCTTACGCTTGTGGTCGATAGTGCAGGTGAGGAAGCCGCCGGTGCCGCAGGCCGGGTCCATGACTTTCTCGTCCAGCTTGGGGTCCACCCGGTTGACCATAAACTCGGTGACGGCGCGTGGGGTGTAGAACTCCCCGGCGTTGCCGGCGCTCTGCAGGTCCTTGAGGATCTGTTCGTACATATCCCCGAGTTCGTGGCGCTCGGCGGATTTATTGAAGTTGATGCCCTCCTGCAGCTTGTTGATGACCTGGCGCATCAACTGGCCGGACTTCATGTAGTTGTAGGCATCCTCAAAGACGTTGCGGATCACAATGGCCCGGTAATCGTCGCCGCGCGGCTGAAGGCTTTGCAGGCCGGGGAACAAGGCGTTGTCCACAAATTGCTTGAGCTCTTCGCCGGTCATGCCCTCGGGGTCGGCCGCCCAGCTGCGCCAGCGCAGGTCTTCGGGGATGGGGGACTGATAGTTGTCCTGCAGCAGCTCCCACTCCTGTTCGCGGTCATCGAAGATTTTCAGAAAGAGCATCCAGACGAGCTGGCCAATGCGCTGGGCGTCGCCGTCGACACCCACGTCTTTGCGCATGATGTCCTGTATTGACTTGATGGTGGTACTGATGGCCATTCAGAGTCCTATTGGGTGTTCATTACTGTAGGGAGAAGAGCGCATTGGGGCGCTCAGGGTATGTTCTGGTAGAGGGCGTCTTCCAGGTCCCGGACGGCCCGGGTGTAGCCGGGCTTGCCGCCGAAGCCGTCGATCAGCTCCACAGGCGCTCCGATCTGACTGAAAGGCGCCAGGGTGAGGATTTTAACATCCTCGATGGGTTCGATCCCGGCGTCGGTGTACTTGTCCAGCAGTGCGTCCAACACCTGGCGGCTGACGCCCTGATACTGCTGGAAGTAGTCGTTCTTGCGCACCTGCTCGGCCCGCTCTTTGCGGGACAGGGGCGGCTGGTCGTAGACGATGTGGCAGATAACGTCGAATGGGTCCGGTTCGGCCCCGAGCTTTTTACGCAGCTCGCGGGTCAGGTCTTCCCAGATAACGCCCTGCTCGGCCAGCTCATCAATGATCACCTGCTTGCGCTCAGCCTGATTCCAGCGGCGCAGAAAGTCGTCCAGGGAGGCGTATTGGGCCTTGACCTGTTTGCGGGTGAAGTCCCGCAGGCTTTCGGTAATGAGCTTGCCATCCGGGCCCAGGTACTGAACGCGCTCGGCGAGCACTTTGACCTCCACATCGCCGACCACGTATTTCACCCGCTTGGTGGGTTCGTCCGGGTCTTCTATCCAGGCGCCACGGCTGTCGTCGGACTGCCAGGTTTCGTCCGGCTCCACCTCATAACCCGCCGGATCCTCAGCAATGGGACCGTCGTCGCGCTCGTCCTCCGGCACCACCGGGTCATCCCCTCGGGGTTGGTACACCTGTACCGGGTCGCCGTCGAAGTTGGGGTCGGCAAACAGTTCGGTGGCTTTTTTGAAGTCCAGGATGGTGAACCAGTGTTTGTTGTAGTCGTCATTGATGCGGGTGCCGCGACCGATGATCTGTTTGAACTCGGTCATGGACTGAATGCGCTGATCCAGCACGATCAGTTTACAGGTCTGGGCATCGACGCCGGTGGTCATCAGCTTGCTGGTGGTGGCGATCACCGGGTAGCGGCTTTCCGGGTCGATAAAGTTGTCCAGCTCGGCTTTGCCTTCGGCCTCATCCCCGGTGATGCGCATGATGTATTTGCGGTTTTCCCGCACCCGCAGGGGGTTTAGGTTGACCAGGGCCTGGCGCATCCGCTCGGCGTGGTCGATGTCTTCACAGAAGACAATGGTTTTCTGGTAGGGGTCGGTCTGCTCCAGAAATTCGGTGACCTTGCGGGCCACCAGCTCTGTACGCTTTTTGAGCACCAGTTGGCGGTCGAAGTCTTTCTGGTTGTAGATGCGGTCTTCGATCAGCTCGCCCTGCTCATCCACCTGCCCCTTGGAGGGGCGCCAGCCTTGCAGGTCACGGTCCAGGTCTATCCGCACCACTTTGTAGGGGGCGAGAAAGCCGTCTTCTATGCCCTGCTTGAGGGAGTAGGTGTACACCGGCTCGCCAAAGTAGTCGATGTTGGAGACTTCTTTGGTTTCTTTCGGGGTGGCAGTCAGGCCGATGTGGGTGGCGCTGGAGAAGTAGTCCAGAATGGCGCGCCAGGCGGAGTCTTCCGAAGCGCTGCCCCGGTGGCACTCGTCAATCACCACCAGATCAAAGAAGTCCGGTGAGAACTGCTTGTAGATGTTCTTCTCATCGTCGTTGCCGGTGACCGCCTGATAGAGAGACAGGTATATCTCGTAGGAGGGGTCCACCGTGCGATTGCTGACCTTGGTCATGGCCTGACCGAAGGGCTTGAAGTCATTGTTCTTGGTCTGGTCCACCAGGATATTGCGATCGGCCAGAAACAGAATGCGTTTTTTCTGGCGGGACTTCCACAGCCGCCAGATGATCTGGAAGGCGGTGAAGGTTTTGCCGGTGCCGGTCGCCATGACCAGAAGCACCCGGTCCTGGCCCTTGGCGACTGCCTCTACGGTGCGGTTGATGGCGTTGGTCTGGTAGTAGCGCGGGGTGCGGCCGGAGCCGTCGTCGTAGTAGGGCTGCTCGACCGTCTGTTGGGCATGCCCATCCAAACCTTTCCACTGACAGTACCAGTGCCAGAGGGTGTCCGGGCCGGGGAATTGATCCAGGGAAAGGGTTTGCTCGGTGGCGCCGCTCAGGCCGGTGCGGTCGTGAAACAGGAAACCGTCGCCATTGCTGGAGAACATAAAGGGCACATCCAGCGCCTCGCCATAGGCCTGGGCCTGCTGCATGCCATCGCCCAGGCTGTGCTTGTTGTCTTTGGCTTCAATTACTGCCAGGGGCTGGTTCTTCTGATGAAAAAGCACGTAGTCGGCGCGGCGCCGGCTTCCACGGGTATGTAAGCGCCCACGGACTATGATCCGGCCGTTGGTGAAGGACAGCTCTTCGCGGACTTGAGATTGGATATCCCACCCGGCGTTTTGGATGGCCGGGGTGATGTATTTGGTGCAGATATCGCGCTCGGACAATACCTTTTTGTTCATGGGCTCATTCCCGCAAGTTCAGGCGACGTGGTGACTGTACCTTAAAGTTGTGTGGAGTTCACGGGAGGTGGGTTATTACGGCGAATGCGCGGTCCGGGGCGTTGGGTTACGGCGGATGCGGCC
>NZ_DFTP01000103.1:38721-79082 GCF_002381585.1 Marinimicrobium sp. UBA4209 | reverse complement strand
GCGGATGCGGCCTTCGGCCTTATGCCGCCCTACGCAGGTGTTGTGGCATACGCAGGGTTGTGGCGGATGCGGCCTTTGACCTTATGCCGCCCTACGCGGGTGTTGTGGCATGCGTCGGGCCGATCCACCGTTAGGCACGAGGTTACTTGCCGTCGAGGCCTTCCNNGGGCTAGTTCATGCCGTCCAGCAGGCCAGCCAGATCATCGGCGTGCTCTTCTTCCTGGGCGAGGATGTCTTCAATGATGCGGCGGGAGGTGGGGTCCTGGTCGCCCAGGTAGGCGGCGATTTCCCGGTAGCTGTCGATGGCGATGCGTTCGGCCACCAGGTCTTCCACCACCATTTCGCGCAGGGTGTCGCCTTCCACAAATTCCGCATGTGAGCGGGTCTGCAGCCCTTCCGGGGAAAAGTTCGGTTTGCCGCCCAGTTGCACGATGCGCTCGGCGAGCCAGTCGGCGTGCTGCTCTTCCTGCTGGGCGTGTTCCAGGAACTCCTGGGCCGCCACTTCGGCGCTGATGCCCTCGGCGCGATAGTAGTGGCTCTTGTAGCGCAGGGTGCAGACAATCTCGGTGGCCAGGGCCTCGTTGAGAATCTTTATCACATTATCCCGATTGGCCTTGTAGCCCTCGGTGACAGCCCCCTGCTCAATGTGCTTCCGGGCGCGTTCGCGCAGGGTTTTAACATCGGTCAGAAACGGTTGATCGGTCATAACTACCTCTCTTTCAGAATGGATAGGTTCAGCATAGCAGCTCGGTCAAGCCGGCGTTTCCGAACCACCTACCCTCCTTACGACAACTCTGACCCGGCAGACGTGCCCTGATCGCCGGGGCGCGCAAATCCGTAACCATGGTCTACACTGTAACGATAACAAGCAGCACCGGTAGTACCGTGGTTTCCGGACCTGTCCTCAGCGATACCCCTGCCGCGACTGGCGCTCCCCGCGCTGAGCGGTAGACCAACGAAGGAGATGCAAGGTGATCAAACGCATAGTGGTCGGCATTGTCGGCCTAATCATCCTGGGTTTTATTGTTCTGTTATTGCTCGCGTGGGAGGGCGGTATCGAGCGCCAGTCGCCGCCCTCGGCGGATAGCTTCTCGCAGGAGCAGATTGACCGGGGCCAGGTCATGGCGGGCATCGGCAACTGCCAGAGCTGTCACACCACCGACCCCGATCAGCCCTACGCGGGCGGTCTTGCCTTCGAGACCGAGTTCGGCACCCTGTATTCCACCAATATCACGCCCGACCCGGATACCGGGATCGGCCAGTGGTCCCAGGAGGCGTTCAACCGGGCCATGCGTGAAGGGGTCTCCCGGGACGGCTCGCACCTGTTCCCCGCCTTTCCCTATACCCACTTTGCCAATGTCAGCGACGGGGATCTGGAAGACCTATACGCCTACATGATGACCCGCGAGGCCATCAACGCGGAGCCGCCGGAAAACACCCTGCGCTTCCCGTTCAGCATTCGCATGCTGCAGGCGGGCTGGAAGCTGCTGTACTTTGATGGCGCCACGCTCGAAGAGGATGCCAGCCGCGGAGAGTACCTGGCCGAAGGCCTGGGGCACTGCTCCGCCTGCCATACGCCGCGCAATTCGGTTGGCGCAGAGGCCGACGGGCAAGACTACGAGGGGGCCTTGGTCAACGGCTGGTTCGCGCCGGCGCTGAGCGACAACCACAGCACTCCGGTCGGCTGGACCGAAGACGAGCTGTTCCTGTACCTGCGCAACGGCGTATCCATCTACCACGGTGTCGCCGCCGGCTCCATGGCCGATGTGGTGCATCAGGGGCTGGTTGAGGCCAGCGATGACGATATTCGGGCCCTGGCCCGCTACTTCCATACCGTTGCCGGTGGCAGCGACGCGGCCCAGGCGGGCAACCAGGCCGCCCGGGCGATTCGCACCGCCCAGGAACGCAGCGCCGGCACCCTGAGCCGGGGGGAGGAACTGTTCACCTACGGCTGCGCCAGTTGCCACTACAACAATCCGGATGAGCCCAGCATCATGCGCCCGGACATGAGCCTGAACAGCGCCGTGACCGCCGATGATCCCACCAACCTGATCCGCTTCACGCTGGAGGGCATTTCCGACGAGGCCGGTATTCAGGGCGTCGTGATGCCGGGTTACGCGGACTGGAGCAATGGCGATCTGGTGGCCCTGTTCACATTCCTGCGCGAGACCCACACCGATCGCCCCGCCTGGGACAATCTCGAACAACGTATTCAAGCGCTGCGCGATAACGCCGGCAACGGGAAGGAGTAACAGACCATGAGCACCACATTCACTCTCAACGGGCAAAAGGTCACTCTGGAGGTGACCGACGACACCCCGCTGCTCTGGGGCATTCGCGATGACGCCGGCATGACCGGCACCAAGTTCGGCTGTGGCATCGGCCTGTGCGGCGCCTGCACCGTGTTGGTCAACGGCCGGGCCACCCGCTCCTGCATTACGCCGATCAGCCAGGTGGCCGGGGCCGAGGTCACCACCATCGAAGGGCTGGACGAAAACGGCCAGCACCCCCTGCAGAAAGCCTGGGTGGAAACCCAGACGCCCCAGTGCGGTTACTGCCAGTCCGGGCAGATCATGCAGGCCGCGGCCATGCTCAAGGATTTTCCCAACCCCACCGATGAGCAGATCGACCAGGTGATGAGCGGCAACCTGTGCCGCTGCATGGCCTATGTGCGTATTCGGGAAGCCATCAAAATTGCCGCCACCGAGATGCGCGGCGGTGTCCAGATTCAGGAGGGTGCCTCCAATGAATAAGCTATTTCGCTCCTTGCTCAACCCCGATGTGGGCGCGGTCAATCACGGCCCCAGCCTGAGCCGCCGCGGCTTTCTGATCGGCGCCGCCGGTGCCGGCATCACCCTCGCCTTTTACCGCCCCGGGCTGAGCTTCGCCCAACCGGAAGAGGTAATTGAAAACCAAACCTTTGAGCCCACCATCTGGTATCAGATCGAAAATGACGGGCGCATAATCGTCAACATTGCCGAGGCCGAAATGGGCCAGCATGTGGGCACCGCCCTGGCCCGCATTGTCGCGGATGAACTGGAGGCCGATTGGTCCAAAGTCGAGCTGCATCATGTCGACAGCGATCCCAAATGGGGCCTGATGGTCACCGGTGGCAGTTGGTCGGTGTGGCAGAACTTCATGCCCCTCAGTCGCGCCGGCGCCGCCGGTCGGCAAGTGTTAATTGAAGAGGGCGCCAAACTGCTCGGCGTCAACGCCAGTCAGTGCCGCGCGCGCAACAGCGAAGTGATCGCGGGCAACCGCTCCATCAGCTACGCCGAGATCGTTCAGCGTGGCAACATGTCCCGCTCCTTCAGCGAAGACGAACTGGAAAAAATCCAGGTCAAAAAACCCGAAGACCGCCGCCTGATCGGTCAGGAAGCCCAGGCACTGGATATCCCCGATAAAACCGATGGTTCCAGTGTGTACGGCATCGATGCCACCGTCGAAAACATGGTGTACGGTCGGCCGCTGATTCCGCCCACCCGCTACGGTGCCAAGATCAACAGCATCGACGACAGCGAGGCGAAAAACGTCGAGGGTTACCTGCAGACCATTCAACTGAATGACCCGACCGACACCGTGCCCGGTTGGGCGGTGGTCATTGCCACCTCGTTTTACGCGGCGAGCAAAGCGGCCAGCAAAATCAAAGTGGACTGGACGCCGGGGGAAACCGCCAACGTCAGCGAGCAGGATATTCTCGATCGCGGTTTGGAATTGATTGAGAAAGGCGATGGCGGTGCACTGGTGGTGAATGAAGAAGGCGTGGACGACGCCTTCAGCAACGCCGATTCGGTGCTGGAAGAAGATTACATCGCCCACACCGTTTTGCACTTTCAACTGGAGCCGGTCAACGCCCTCGCCTACCAGAAAGACGGTATCTGGGAAATTCACACCGGCAACCAGTGGCAGTCCCTGATTCTGCCGACGCTGGCCAACGCGCTGGATGTACCGGAAAACAAAGTCATCATGCGTACCTATATGCTCGGCGGTGGTTTTGGTCGCCGGCTCAATGGCGACTACGCGGTGCCCGCCGCTCTGGCCTCAAAAGCGCTGAACCGCCCGGTGAAGCTGGTGTTCACCCGGGAAGACGACGCGCGCTTTGACTCGGTGCGCTCCCCCGCCTACCAGCGGGTGCGCATGGCCTTTGATGCCGAGGGCAACCCCACCGGCATGGAGCACCACGCCACCGCCGGCTGGCCCACACAGGTGATGGTGCCGGGCTTTATGCCCGCGGCCACCAACGGTGCGAAGTACGACCCCTTCGCCATTCAGGGCGCCGCTCACTGGTATTCGGTGGGGGCGCATCGGTTGCGGGCCATTTCCAACGATCTGGCCAATAAAACCTTCCGCCCCGGCTGGCTGCGCTCGGTGGGCTCGGGCTGGGTAAACTGGGCCTTGGAATCCTTTATGGACCAGGCGGCCCGCAAGGCCGGGAAAGACCCGATTGAGTTCCGTCTGGCCCTGCTGAAAGCGGAAGGCAAAAACGCCGGCGAAGCCCCCAACTCGGTGGGCGGCGCCAACCGTCAGGCGAATGTACTGCGCCGGGTGCGGGAAATTTCCGAGTGGGGTCAGGATATGCCAGCAGACACCGGCCTCGGGGTGGCCACCACTTACGGCCAGGAGCGCAACATGCCGACCTGGACGGCTTGTGTCGCCAAGGTGCATGTGGATCGCAATACCGGCAAGGTGACGCTGCAGAAGCTGACGCTGGTGACCGATGCTGGCACGGTGGTGCATCCGGATGGTGCCCGTGCGCAGGTGGAAGGCGCGGCTTTGTGGGGTGCCAGTATGGCGCTGCATGAGGGTACGGTGTTTGAGAAGGGTGAGGTGAAGGATCAGAACCTGAATACTTATTCGCCGATGCGGATTCGCGATGTGCCGGAGATTGAGATGGAGTTTGTGGACAGTACGGAGTTGTCGGTAGGCTTGGGTGAGCCGGCAACCACGGTGGTCGGTCCGGCGATTGGCAACGCGATTTTCGCGGCGGTCGGAGTACGGATGACGGAGATTCCGATTCGACGCGAAGCGGTGTTGGCGGCGTTGAAGGCTTAGCTTACTGACTCTTTAATCCGATAGTCCGGTACGGGAAGGGGGACGTTGTTTCCAGACACGCCGTGAATACATCCATGTAGGCTCGGATCGCGGGTCCCCCGCTCTACGGTCTGGAAACAACGTCCCCCTTCCCGCACCTCAGTGCTTCGAATCCAGTTTGGCAGTACAATGCTTTAGACATCATCGTAGGGTGGATAAGGCCGAAGGCCGTCATCCACCGCTTACCACTGTAATGAAAAAAACCGATGGTGGATGACGCGCTATGCGCTTATCCACCCTACGATAGTTTAAGCCTTTCCCAAGTCACTTGGCCGATCGACGTCCCGCAACACCCCAACATCCGAAACAGGAACCAGATGGCAGCAGCTGTGGTGTTTTCTGATGATGGTGCGGGCACCGAGGTCGCCGTGGAGGTTGGCCAGCTCGGGCCAGAAGTGGCGGCCGAATAGTACCGGGTGGCCCGCATTGCCATCGTAGACCGGGCGGATGATCGTGTCTTCCGTTGCGTGGTTCAACAACTCGCTGAACGCATCCGGTTTGATCCAGGGCATATCACCGAGAAGAACCGCCGCTGCAGTGGCGTCTTTGTTGTTTACCCGTAAGTGGTGAAACGCGGCGGCGATGCTGGTGCCCAGACCGATGGGTTCTTCGGGAGCATAAATGACCGGCTCCGTCCCCAGCCCAAGATCGCGCTCTTCATCGTCGGAGCGGAGTACCACATAAAACGCTTCAAACACTGATCGGGTCATGGCAACCGTTGCCTGAAGTAGTGTCTGGCCTTCCGTGAGCTGGGCCCGGCGTTTGTCCGCGCCGAACCGGGTGGAGTAGCCGGCGGCCATGATCAGGCCGACGACATTGCTAGAGGGGGTGACACTAGAGGGCATGGCGCGGTCGGCCCCGGTGCACTCGGATGATGTCGGCCATGACGGCCAGGGCGATTTCGGCGGGGGTTTTGCTGCCGATGGCCAGGCCGATCGGCATGTGCAGACGCTCGATGTCCGCGTCGTTCAGGCCACCGGAGCGGCGCAGGCGTTCGGCGCGGTTGGCGGAGGTTTTGCGCGAGCCCATGACGCCGATGTAAAACGCCTCGGTGCGCACCGCTTCCATCATCGCCAGGTCGTCGATTCTCGGATCGTGGGTCAGAGCCACTACCGCCGTGGCGGCATGGGCGTGCTGCTCGATGTAGAGCGATGGCAGGACGGCCTCGACATTGACCCCCGGCACGTTAAAGGTGGCTACTTCGTCATCGCGCGGATCGCACACAATCACATCAAATCCCAGTGCCTGGGCAAACTCGGCGCAGGCAGCGGACACCGGGCTGATGCCGGCGATGATCAAGCGCAGCGTGGGGCCGACCCGGATGCGCACGGCCTGTTCATCACGCTCCACTCGCGGACCGAGGGCCGAGCCCTCGACAAAGGTCGATTCACCATTGTCCAGCAGCACCGAGCGGATCAACGATTGCTGACCCCGCATTGCCTCTCGCAACGTCTGAAGATGCGCGCGGTGTTCTTCCGTCGGGGTCAGTCGTTCAATCAGAACGTCGAGCACCCCACCGCAGGGAAGCGTGACCTTTGGGCCGGAGACTTCATCGTTGCCATAGCGGATCTGGGACAACGGCTGATGAAAATCACCGGCGCGCAGTCGGGCCAGAAAGTCTTCCTCGACACAACCACCGGACAGTGAGCCCACGTGTTGACCGTCCGAGCGGGCCACCATCATGGAGCCGGGTTCGCGTGGCGAGGAGCCGAAGGTGGCGAGAACGGTGCACAGCCAGATGGGTTGGTTATTGTCCAGCCATTGTAGGGCCCGTTCGATGACTTGCAGGTCGAGGTGTTGCATGGTTTTTTCGCTTTGTTTCGGGTTTGGTTACAGCATAGCGGAGTTGTGTCGTATTGTCGTGGTTGTGGAGTGTTATTCGCTGGCACCATACTTTAAGATGACTCATTCAATTAACGCATTTTATTCACCCTATGCCCTCATCCCTACCCCTGGTTTATCACCCGGCCTACAGCTTCCCTTTCCCGGAGCGACACCGGTTTCCGATGGCGAAGTTTGGCCTGCTGGCCGAGCACCTGCGCCGCATCGGTCTGCTGCGCCCGGAGAACAGCTTTCGGCCCGGGCCCTGCAAGCCGCTGTGGTTGGAGCAGACCCACTGCCCGGACTACCTGCAGCGCTTTATCTCTCGGGCCCAGTCACCTCGGGAACTTCGGCAGATGAACCTGCCCTGGAGCGAGGGGTTGCTCAAGCGCACGCTGATTGCGCCCTCGGGCACGGTGCTGGCCGCACAGCTGGCACTTCATACCGGCCTGGCCTGCCATCTGGCCGGCGGCACTCACCACGCACACTATGACTACGCCTCGGGCTTCTGCATTCTGAACGATCTGGCGATAGCCGCAAAGGTGCTGATTCGCCAGAGCGGTGTCGGGCGGGTGCTGATTTTTGACTGCGACGTCCATCAGGGGGACGGCACCGCCGCACTGCTGGCGGATGAGCCCCACGCCTTTACCTGTTCGCTGCACTGCGACAATAACTTTCCGTTCGACAAACAGCGCAGTGATCTCGATGTGCCGCTGCCCGATGGCATGGGGGATGAGGATTATCTGCGGGTGGTGATGGACACTCTCGAACAGGTACTTACGGATTTTCAGCCCGATATCGTCCTCTATGATGCGGGGGTAGACGTCTATGCCGGAGACCCGCTCGGGAGGCTGAACATTACGGAGGCGGGCATTCGAGAGCGGGATCGGCGGGTGTTGAGTGAATTGCTTAAGCGGGATATTCCGGTGGCGACGGTGATTGGGGGCGGTTACGATGATGACCGGTTGGCATTGGCGCGGCGCCATGGGATTGTGGTGGAGGAAGCGGCGAAGTTGCGGGGGTGATGTGGTTGGCGGAGAGTCGGTTACGGCGGATGCGGGAAAGTGTGGGAACGGCGGATGCGCCTTCGGCTTATCCGCCCTACGGATAGCATGGCGGTCGGCGTAGGGCGGATAAGCGAAGCGCATCCGCCGTTACCCAAGTGTGAAAAACACCAATGGTTTACAATAATACGTCAAACCAAAAAACAATGAACTGAGAGAGAGAAGTCAACCATGAAGATCGGATACCGTATCGTTGTATTTTTTATGCTATCACTGCTGGCGACCCTGCCTGTGCGGGCGGATATCGTCTATGAGATGACCGTCGCCCCGGACGGCAGCGGTGATTACGACACCATTCAGGCCGCGATCGATAACACCAAAGCCTTTCCCGACAAACGCATCACCATCCACATCAAGAACGGCACTTATCGGGAGAAGGTCCGTGTGTATGAGTGGAACCCGATGGTGTCTCTGATTGGCGAGGACGCCGGCAAGACCATCATCACCTGGGGCGATCACTTCAAGCAGATCGACAAGGGCCGCAATAGCACCTTCCACACCGCCACCCTGCAGGTAGATGGCGATGACTTCCACGGTGAAAATCTGACCATTGAAAATACCGCCGGCCCGGTGGGCCAGGCGGTCGCACTGGCGGTCAATGCCGATCGGGTGAGTTTTTACAACAGCCGCTTTCTCGGCCATCAGGATACGCTCTACCTGACCGGGGAAGGCAAACGGCAGTACTTCCGGAACTGTTATGTCGAAGGCACCACGGATTTTATTTTCGGTCGCGCCACGGCGGTGTTCGACCACTGCCAGATCCACTCGAAAAGTGATTCTTATATCACGGCGGCCTCGACACCGGAGGGCATCTCCCACGGCTTTGTGTTTCTGAACGCAACACTCACCGCCGCCGAGGGTGTAGATGAGGTTTACCTCGGGCGCCCCTGGCGAGACTTTGCCCGCACGGTGTTTATCAACACCGACATGGGGCCACACATCAAGCCCGAGGGCTGGCATAACTGGTCCAAGCCGGACGCGGAGCACACCGTACTTTACGGTGAGTACGACAGCCGCGGACCAGGCGCGCAGCCCGACAAGCGGGTGAAATGGCAAACCACTTTGAGTGACGAACAGGCCGGCGATTACACGCTGGAGACAATTCTCGGTGAGGATGGCTGGTATCGCGCTCGATAAGCCGACGATCCGAAGCGGTGCTTAGGCGTTCGCAAGCACCGCACGGCCGCGTCGCTGCGGGCCCCAGAGGCAGGTCAGCAGCAGAATAAGCCCGGCCACGGTGGCGATCATGCCGGCGGCGCTCAGCGACATATCCAGCCCCAGCGCGATCAGGCCGTAGCCCGCCAACCAGTAGCCCACGACGGCGGATATCAGGGCAAAGAGCTGACTCCAGGCGAGCTGTTTGCCCAGGTGATTGGTCATCAGGCGGGCAGCCGCCGCCGGGCAGATGAACATGGCGATCACGATAATGGAGCCCACCGCTTCAAAGGCCGCGATGGCCGCCACCGCCACCATGGTGACCAGCAGAAGATCCACCAGCGCCGGGCGGGCGCGGATGCTGGCGGCGAATTCCGAATCAAAACTTCCCAGAATCAAGTGACGGCGGAACACCACCACGAACACCAGTACCACCAGTGCCACCACCCCGACACGAGCCAGTTGCGGTGGCAGAGTGGCCAGCGCCGCCGGATCAACCAGGGATGAAAGACCGACGCCTTCAAACCAGATCAGACTCTCCAGATTTCCGTATAGGGCGTGCTGCACATCAATGTGTACGCC
Organism: Marinimicrobium sp. UBA4209; assembly: GCF_002381585.1. NCBI lineage: Bacteria > Pseudomonadati > Pseudomonadota > Gammaproteobacteria > Cellvibrionales > Cellvibrionaceae > Marinimicrobium > Marinimicrobium sp. UBA4209. The sequence goes on along the minus strand of NZ_DFTP01000103.1, from coordinate 69,369 downwards.
GCTGGCCTGACTCACTTCCAGCAACAGCACTCCCAGGGCAAACAGGCTGGTAAAGGTCACCCCCATGGCCGCACTGATTTCCACTCGCCCGAACCGGCGTATGGCGTCGATCATGGCCACCGTCACCAGTGCCGAGACCCCGGCACCCAGCATCATGGCCGTGGAGGCAATGGTGCCGGTAAGCAGAAAGCTGGCCACGATGCCCGGCAGGGCGACGTGACTGATGGCATCGCTGATCAGACTCTGCCGGCGCAATACCAGGAAGTTGCCCAACAGCGCACAGGTCATGCTGATAATGATGGCCACGGTCATGGGCACCAGGCTGAACATCATGAAATCGCTCATGCCCTACCCCCGCTCGCGAGCAACCGCTGTTCAAGCTCATCAATGGCATCCGGCGGCAAGACCCGTGCAATCGGATCCAGACCCGCATGCTCGCGGTGCAGGGCGTCGCCGGGATAGAGCCGGCGGTACAAGGCCCAGAGCCGCTCTTCATGCTCCGCCTCCCGGGCCGCCGCCCGCCCCTGGGCCGTGGCGACCCCATCGCGCCGGATGTGGCCCGCCCGACGTAACAACCGCAACGTGAGGCCATCAAAAATTGGCTCGTTGCGTGACATCGACAGCAGCCCCTGGCGCAAATGAACCCGCCGACGAAACCGCTGGTGGGCGAGCAAAGAGGCGAACACACCGCGACGCGGCGCGGCGAGGAACGACATCAGAAAAATCGCAAACGCCGACAAGACAATCAATGAGCCGGTGGGAAGACTCGCGCGCGCACTCGACAGGGTAACGCCCAGATAAGCCGCCAAGGCGCCCAGCACCGCCGCCAGCGCCACCATGCGCGGCGGCCGGTTGGTCCAGAAGCGAGCACTTACCGGCGGGGTGATGGTGAGTGCCACCACCAGAATCAACCCGGTCACCTTCAGGCCGATGACCACCACCGCCATCAACAACAGCAACAGTAACAGGTCTACCCGCCCGGTATTGACCCCCTGGGTTTGCGCAAACTCCGGATCAAAGCAGACCAACAAAAATTCCCGGCGCAAAATAAAGACCGCCAAGAGCAGCCCGAGCGCACAGGAGGCGATCAGCTTGGCCTCGACGGCCAACATTCCGGCAGTAGAACCCACCAGGTAGCCAGTCAGGCCCGATTGACCGGTGACGTTCATGGATTGAATGACCGTAATGAGGACCACACCGAAGGCAAAAAACGTGGACAGGACCGCCCCAATCGCTGCGTCTTCACCCAGACGGGTGCGGGCGCTGATCCACTGCACCAGCCAGAGTCCTAGGGCGGCACTCAACGCGGCGCCCAATAGCAGTCCGGGCAGCCAGCGACCATCACCCTGAACCGCACCTATCAGTACAAAGGCCATCGCCAACCCGGGGAGGGTGGCATGGGTGATGGCGTCGCTGACCAGGGAGCGTTTGCGCAACAGGACAAACGCACCGATCATGCCCGCCCCGGCGCCCAACAGCATGGCTCCCAGAGTCACCAGCGTGGTGTTATAGCCCGCCGAGAAAATGAGTGCCGGCCACCAGGCGTCCATCATGGCTCCTCCGAGACCGCCGGCACCAACCGCTCCAACTGCACCGGATTGAGGCGCCCGCCATAGGTGGCCTGAAGGTTCTCCGCCGTGAATACCTGATCGACCGGACCGGCGGCCACGCGCCGCACATTGAGCAGCAACACGTCATCGAAGTAATCTCGCACCGTGGACAGGTCGTGGTGAACACACAAGAGGGTTTTCCCCTCTTCGCGCAACTGCTTCAAGACCTCGACAATGGCCCGCTCGGTGGCCGCGTCCACCCCGGCGAAGGGTTCATCGAGAATGGTCAGCGCCGCGTTCTGGACCAGCGCCCGCGCCAGAAAGACCCGCTGCTGCTGACCACCAGACAGTTCACCGATCTGCCGATCCGCGAAGGCTTCCATCCCCACCCGCGTGAGACTTTCCATGGCCTTGTCGGTATGGCTGCGGCGGGTCAGCTGCCACCAGCGCAGTTTGCGAAACAGTCCCATGGTGACCACATCGAGCACGGTGGCCGGGAAGTCCCAATCGACGCTGTTGCGTTGCGGCACGTAGGCAATGTCTTCGGTCATCTGCGCCAGCGGTCGGCCAAAAACCCTTACATCCCCGGTCAGGCTGCGGGTGATACTGAGCGCGGCTTTGAGCAGGGTTGACTTGCCCGCGCCATTGGGGCCAACAATCGCGGTCATACGGCCTGGCTTCAGCAACAGGTCCACGGAGTAAACCACGGGCCGGTGGTCATAACTGACGGTCAGCCCCTGAATCGATAATGGACTGGCGGTCACGGCTTCACTGAGTTGCCCTTTGGCGTTCATTCCCTGGCCCCGGCGTGTTTCAGTTTCCCGAGCCGGCCACAGGACGGGACTTCACCGCCCAACGCACGGGCAATGGTACTGACGTTGTGATCGATCATTCCCAGCCAGGTACCTTCGTAGGTGCCGGCGGGCCCCATGGCATCGGAGTACAGCTCACCGCCAATGCGCACCGAGTGACCGCGCGCGGCGGCGCCCTCAATCAGCGCCCGGACGTTCCGATCCGACACCGATGATTCGACAAAAATCGCCCCGATTTCGCGCTCGACCAACAGATCAACCAGCGCTTCGATTCGCGACAGACCGGCCTCGCTTTCCGTCGAGAAGCCCTGAATCCCCAGCACCTCGAATCCGTAGGCATCCCCAAAGTAGCCGAAGGCATCGTGAGCGGTAACCAACACCCGCTTACCTTCCGGGACGCTGCCCAACACCTGAAGTGCGTAGTCATTGAGTGTTTCCAGCTCGCTCAGATAGGCCTCAGCGCGCTGGTCAAAGTAGGCTTTCTGGTCCGGGCGGAGCTCCACCAATGCGCTGCGCACCGCTTCAACCCCATAGCGCCAGCGACCCGGGTCCATCCAGACGTGTGGATCCGACTGGTTCCGGTATTCTTCATCCGACAGACGCAAGCGCTCGGGCACTCCTTCCGCTACCGCGAAGACCGGACGACGCTGGGCCAGACGTTCCAGGAACTCTTCCAACTGGGCCTCCAGGTAGAGGCCGTTCCAGAAAACGGCATCGGCCCGGCTGAGCGCGGTAATATCGCGGCGGGTCTGGCGGTACAGGTGCGGGTCCACCCCCGGCCCCATCAGCCCTTCGACACGCACGTGATCTCCCCCGACCTCACGCACCACATCCGCCACCATGCCGGTGGTCGCCACCACCTGTAGTCGTGACTCCGCCGCAACGGACAGCATTCCGCCAAACAGGCCGGTGATTAACAGTGCCGCCGAAAGGGCAACACGCTTGGTCAGCGTCACAAAAACTCCTCAGATCGTTCAATCAATAACAACAGACTATTCCTTTCACAGCCATTTGTTAATTTATCATACTTTATAGATACCATAGCTCAGGCAGAGGTGACCCGTTCAATGATCTGCCCCAGAGCGCGCTGCTCCGCCTCGGGCTGAAACAGGGGAGCTCGAGCCATCACCTGGTCCCTGAGCCGGCGCCGCCAGACCGGGTCTCGTTCGATACGCAACAGACACTCCCGCAGGGCGACGGTGTTGCCCATCGGGTAATAGCCCACGTAGTCCTCCCCGAGCAACCCACGGTTGCCGGCAATATCCGACGCAATGATTGGTAACCCGGCGACACAGGCCTCGCTGACCACATTGGCACCGCCCTCCATTCGGGAGCTGATGACCATGGCCCGCGCCCGCCCCATCCACTGCCTGACCCGCCAACGGGGCTGATCCCCCAGCCAGCGATAGCGCGGATTACGTCGCGCCTCGTCTTCGGCGGCCTCGGCCCAGTCCTCCGAGAGCGCACCGCCCAACTGCACGACTCTCAGCCGGGAATCCAGAGGAAGATCCCGCACGGCCATGGCCGCCCGCAGGGAGTCCTTCTCTTCCCGCAGGTGCCCCGCGACAAGAATGTCCACCGTGCGCCGAACCGCTTGAGGGACTCCGGGCGGCAGCGGCTCGGCGGACTGATGCACCACATGCAACTTCGGCCAGTAACGCTCGGGCAGGTCCTCCTCCAGACAGTCGTGCAAGCCGATCAGAGCATCCGCCGCATCCAGGCTGGCGTAAACTGTCTCGGGCTCGCTGACCTGAAACCGGTACACGTCCGTTCCGGTCAGCACCACAACCAGCGGAGAGTCCGGATGGGCCCGCCTCCAGGCAAGGACGGCAGCGTGACTGCGCCAGGCGTGCAGGGCCAGAATCAGGTCCGGCGCACGGCCTGTCGGCGCATCCTCCGACAAATGAATCGAGACCCGATAGCCCAGGGGCCTCAACAATCCAGCCCAGCGGCTCGCCGTCGCACGGTTGCCGGCCCTGGAGCCCGGCGCCGCGGGCGTAATCAATGCGATGTGCCCCCGTTGTTTCACCATCACCACCTTTTGAACGATTTGCTGGCCGAAGATTAACACGACAGTCCAGCGCATATTCCGTTCATACGCCGCCGCGTGCGCCTCGGACGCGTCTGTTTACCCGGTATTCACGTATCGCGTAGTGGATCGGCCGGCACACTATACTCATCAGAGCACCCCGGACAGATCATCGGGATTCCGGTACCATACCGATTGAATGCCCATTCAGTTTTACTCACACCAGAGGATTTGACCATGTTAGGACGCAACCTCCTTCGCTTTGCCTTCACCGCTGTGGTGCTGGGCTTGACCTCCTTGGGTGCCAGTGCCCAGACCTTTGTGTTCACCGCCATTCCCGATGAAGATGAAACCCGGCTTCAGGAGCGATTTCAGGCCGTGGCGGACTATCTGGAAGAGGAGCTTGGGGTCGACGTGCGCTTTGTACCGGTCAAGTCTTACGCGGCAGCCGTGAGCGCCTTCCGCAACGACCAAGTACAACTGGCCTGGTTCGGTGCGCTTTCCGGGGTCCAGGCCCGGGAACGGGTACCCGGCTCCCAGGCTTTAGCCCAAGGGACCGAAGATCAGGCGTTTTACACCTATATTGTGGCCCACAAAAGCACCGGGCTTGAGCCCAACTCTGGGCTGACCGAGGCCATGCGGGGCATGACCTTCACCTTTGGCTCCAAAGGCTCCACCTCAGGCCGTCTGGTGCCCGAGTATTATATTCGCGAGGCCTTTGGTGAGGCGCCCGATGAGGTGTTCTCACGGGTCGGCTACAGCGGCAACCACAGTCGCACCGCATCCATGGTGGCCTCCGGCGCCTATCAACTGGGCGCGGTGAATTACACCGTGTGGGAAACCGAAATTGAAGCCGGCAATGTCGATCCGGACGAGGCTTTCGTGGTGTATAAAACCCCCAGCTACCCCAACTACCAGTGGAGCATTCGCGGTGACGTGGATGAGCGCTTTGGCGAAGGTTTTACCGAGAAAGTGCGAGCGGCGCTGATTGGCATGGACGACCCGGCGATGCTGGAAAGCTTCCCCCGCTCCGCGTTCGTGCCCGCGAGTAATGACAATTACGCGGTCATCCGTGACGTGGCCAAAGAAATCGGTCTGCTGGACTGATGACGGCGCTGTCCCTGACCGATGTGGTCGCCGACTACGGCGACCTGCGCGTACTCGGCCCTCTCAGCCTTGATGTGGTGCGCGGTCAGACTGTGGCCCTGGTGGGCAAGAGCGGCGCGGGCAAGTCCACTCTGCTTAGTCTGATGTACCAGCAGTGGCGCCCCCTGGGCGCGGCGTTGATGCCCCAGGACCTCGGGCTGGTTCCGGCCCTGAGCGTGTTTCACAACGTCTATATGGGCGGGCTGAAGCGGCACTCCACGACCCACAACCTGTTGTCTCTGCTACGCCCGTTCAAGCGGGATATCGAGCAGATCCGCCCGATCCTGGAAACCCTCGACATCGACCACAAATGCTGGACCGCAACCGGGGAGCTTTCCGGTGGTCAGCGCCAGCGCGTGGCGGCGGCGCGGGTCATTCACCAGAAAGGTGAAATCCTGTTGGCGGATGAGCCGGCGTCGGCCCTCGATGGCCCCATGGTGGAACGGGTCCTGGCGGCACTCACCGACGCCTACCCCACGTCAGTGCTCGCCATGCACGATGTCGAACTGGCCCTGCACTTTGCCGATCGGGTGGTGGGTATCGCCGACGGCGGCATTGCCCTGGACGAACCCCGCGATCGTCTGCAGGCCAGTGACCTGCTGACGCTGTACTGAGTCGGGTAACGGGCTGTTTATGTGGCGATCCGCAAGTGTAAGAACCAGTCTGGCTTTTGTCGCGCTGGCCCTGGCCTGTCTGTTTGTCGCCGACCTGGGCATCAGCGCCCACGATCCCTGGGGTGAGTTGGACCGACTGTTTTCCGGGCTGATTCGCCCCGACTTCACCCAGACTGATTACCTCGGCGAGGCGCTGGTCCGAACCCTCGCCTTTGCTTTTGTCGGCGTGGGGCTGGGCGCGACCGCCGGGCTGCTGTTGGCTCTGGTATTTAGCTCAAAAATCGTGCGCACTTTTTGCGCCTTTATTCGGGCCATTCACGAACTTTTCTGGGCGCTGATCTTTCTGCAGTTTTTCGGCCTGCATCCGCTGACCGGGGTGCTCGCCATTGCCATTCCCTATGCGGGCGTATTCGGCAAGGTCTACGCCGAAATACTGGAGGAAACTGACCCGCTACCGCACACCACCCTGCCCTTCGGCACGGGATCGGTCGTCGCCCTGGTGTACACCCGGTTCAGCCAGGCCTGGCCCCATCTGGTCACCTACACCGCCTACCGCCTGGAATGCGGCATCCGCTCCAGTGCGGTGCTGGGTTTTGTGGGCATGCCGACGCTGGGCTTCTATCTGGAATCGGCGTTTGCCCAGGGGCACTACGCCGTGGTGGGCGCGCTACTGTTACTGTTCTATGTGCTGATCAGCACCCTGCGCCTGTGGGCCCGTCCGAAACTGATTCCCCTGTATCTGATCGCCGCACCGTTTCTGCTCGGCAGCGGCCTGCCGATTCGCTGGCAAAACGTCACCCGTTTTTTCACCGAGGACATAGTGCCCGCGCCCCTGCACAACGGTGAGGGGCTGGAGGGATTGTGGCTTTGGCTGGCGGAACTGTTCAGCACCCAGGCACTGCCGGGTATCTGGAATACTCTGGTGCTCACCCAGATTGCCCTGGTACTGACCGGCATTCTGACATTGCTGTTGTATCCACTCGCCTCACGGCACTTTACCAATCGCCTGACCGGCCCCGTCGGCCATACGGTGCTGGTGGTGCTGCGCTCGACCCCGGAATATCTGCTGGCGTTTATTCTGTTGCAGCTCTGGGGCCCCTCCATGCTGCCGGCGGTGATCGCCCTGGCGGTGCATAACAGCGGTATCATTGGCCACCTGATCGGCCGGCGCACCAACGAAATCACCCTGCGCCCGGACGCCCCCCGAGGGGTCGAGCGCTACGGCTATGAACTGACGCCACGGATTTATGGCCCCTTCCTGGCATTCCTGTTTTACCGCTGGGAAATCATCATGCGCGAGACCGCCATTCTCGGGATTCTGGGTATTGCGACTCTCGGCTTTTATGTGGACAGCGCGATTCAGGAAATTCGCTTCGACCGGGCGATGGTGTTGATTTTGATTACCGCGTTGTTGAACATCGGGGTGGATATTTTGGCCCGGTGGTTGCGAGCGCGGTTGCGGTTAAGGCATACCGCGCAGAGTGAGCCTTGAGGTTTGCACCCGACCTACTGCATCAACGGCGAACCATCCACCTGGAAATCGTATCCCTCGATCTCCGCCTCCGCGATCAATACCTGAATGTACTGGGCAATCGCCTTGCGCCGGACTTTTTCATTCAGATACTCGGCGATCTTTTCCCGGGCCTGATCAAAGGTCAACGGTTTTCCCGGAATCTTGCGCTCGATGTACACCAGGTGAAACCCGTAGCGGGATTCCACCGGGCGGGGCATCAGGCCCGGCTCGGCGACGAACACCTGACGTTCGAACTCCGGAACGGTCTGGCCTTTGCTGAGCTGACCGAGGCTGCCACCGGTTTCTTTCGAGGGGCAGGAAGATTCCCGCTTGGCCAGTTTGCCAAAATCGGCACCGCCCTTGAGGATATCCAATAGGGCATCGGCGCGCATTTTGGCTTCGGCCCGTCCGGCGTCGTCTTCTTTCGGCACTGCCAGCAGAATGTGCTTTACCTCCAGCAGTGGCGAGGTTTCGAATTTGCCCGGGTTGGCCTCGAAATATTGCCGGCAATCTTCCTCTGAAGCATCGGGTATGGCCACTTCCTGCTCGATCAGGGCTTCGATGAAATCTTCATCGGAGCTTTCCACGGTGTCATCACTGACCGGAATGCCGAGCGTTTTGGCGCGCTGTCGAAACAGCTCACCGATGATCAGGGATTCGGCCGCTTTGAACATGGCCTCCCGCCGGGATTCCGCCGGGTGGTATTGCATTTCCGCGAGGACTTTGTCTTCGGGGATTTGGGTTTGGTTGACGGTGATCATGGTGTGAGTCCGTTTTAAGGTGGAGTCGGGGTTTTGGGTTTGGTAGAAAGATCGCGTTTGGGTTACGGCCGAGCGCAGCGGTATAGACCCGCGTAGGGCGGATCGGTCCGACGCATCGGAGCGAAGCGCATCCGCCGTAACCACACGTGATCTACATCGACGCTCTCGCCCGACGGCGAACCACCTGATAATTCCGGCCCAAATACTTCACCGGCACACTCAACAGATGCACCAGACGGGTAAAGGGGAACAACAGGAAGATGGTCAGCCCCAACACCAGGTGCGCTTTGAAGATCCAGTGCACACCGACAATGTATTCCGCACCACTCAACCCGCGCAGCAGGAAGACGCTCTGAGCCCAGTGCATCAGTTGCAGCATTACCGCGCCGTCCAGATGACCAACGGAGATGAAGATGGAAGCCAGGCCGAGCAACAACTGCGCCAACAGCAGGAACAACACCACGATATCCATGGGCTTGCTGTTGGGACGGATGCGCGGATGGAACAGGCGGCGCAGCGTCAATACCACCAGACCGAACAGACACAGCACCCCGAACAGGCCACCGGCCACCACGGCCAGGATCTGCTTGGCGCTGGCACTCACGCCCAACAGGTGCCACACCTCCACCGGGGTCAACAGCCCCACCAGATGACCAAAGAAAATGCCGATGATCCCGATGTGAAACGGAATGCTACCGATGCGCAGCCACTTCTTCTCCAGCAACTGACTGGAGCTGGCCTTCCAGGTGTACTGCTCCCGGTCGTACCGGATCCAGGTACCGATAAACATCACCGCCAGCGCAATATAGGGGTAGATGCCAAACGCGAATAGATGAAAAGTGGACATCATGCCTCCTGACGATTTTTTACTGGTTGAGGTTCCATCAGGTTCAGTATCTGCTCCTGATCCCGACGCTGGCCGGACTCCGGCCGGTATTGAACATTGCAGCCTTCGGCCTGGGCGTCCGGGCCGAAGCTCACGGCTTCTTCTTCCCACACCTTGTCCAACGCCTCGGGGGTATCATCGCGGGCTTCACCGGCCACCTGCTCCCGGATCTGCTCGATGTTGACCCGATCGCCACACCAGTGCAGCAGCGCTTCAAACAGCGCCGCGTAGTTGGACTCACGCTCCTTCAATCGAGCGGCGAGCAGGCCGAGAATATGCTCCACCTCCTGCAGTCCCGCGCGCGCGTTGTCCGGCCCCTGAGTGGACAGAAACTCCAGGTATAGAGGCAGATAGTCCGGCAGTTCGTTGGCGTCGATGGCCAGTCCCGCCTGCTGGTACTGGTTCATCAGGTCCACCATGGCTTGACCGCGATCCCGGGATTCGCCATGCACATGCTCGAACAACAGTAGCGACAGGGAACGACCGCGCTCAAACAGCGCATCGTACTCGGACTGCCAGTCCATCAGGTCACCACTGGTGCGCTGCTCGACAAAGGCCAACAGCGCATCGCGCTGCTTGCCCTTGAGGTTCATACTGGCGACCAGAGCTTTGAGCTCGTCTTGAGCTTCCATCAACTCTGCCGTGGGGTACTCCATCAGCAGAGAAATAACGCGTAAACTTTTCATCGGTCTTTCTCCTAATCCTGCAGGATGGCAGGAATGATCTGGCGAACCCCGGCGCGATTGCCGCCGAACAGGCTGGTTTCGCTGGTGCCGTCCGCACAGCCATTACCGAAACTGAAACCGCAGTCGCCTTTCATGTCGTAGGCGTCTTCGGCGTAGGCCCGGTGACTGGTGGGAATCACGAAGCGATCTTCATAGTTGGCAATGGCCATATAGCGGTACATGTCTTCCACCTGGGCCACACTCAGACCGACCTGCTTGAGCACCTCGAGATCTTCCACGCCGTCCACATGCTGGGAGCGCTTGTAGGCGCGCATGGCGATCATCCGCTCCAGCGCTTCCACTACCGGCTGTTCTTCCCCGGCGGTGAGCAGGTTGGCCAGGTAACGAATCGGAATCCGCAGGGATTTCAGGTCGGGAATTTCGCCATTCATGCCCACATGGCCCGCTTCGGCCGCACTCTGAATCGGTGACAGCGGCGGCACGTACCAGACCATGGGCAGGGTGCGGTATTCCGGGTGCAACGGCAGCGCCACTTTCCACTCAACCGCCATTTTGTAGGTGGGCGAGTTCTGAGCGGCGTCGATCCAGCCCTGGGGAATACCTTCGGCCTGAGCCGCGGCAATCACCGCCGGGTCGTTCGGGTCCAGGAAGATGTCCAGTTGCGCCTGGTACAGGTCCGCCTCGTTGGCCACACTGGCCGCCTCTTCGATGCGGTCCGCGTCGTACAGCAGCACACCCAGGTAGCGGATGCGACCCACGCAGGTTTCCGAGCAGACGGTGGGCTGACCCACTTCAATACGCGGATAGCAGAAGGTACATTTCTCGGACTTACCGCTCTTCCAGTTGTAGTAAATTTTCTTGTACGGACAGGCCGAGACACACATGCGCCAGCCACGACACTTATCCTGATCAATGAGCACAATGCCGTCTTCCTCGCGCTTGTAGATCGCACCCGAGGGACAAGAAGAAACACAGGCCGGGTTCAGGCAGTGCTCGCACAACCGGGGCAGGTACATCATGAAGGTATTTTCAAACTGCCCGTAGATATCGGCCTGTACCTGATCGAAGTTCACGTCCTTACGACGCTTTTCAAACTCGGTGCCGAGAATCTCCTCCCAGTTCGGACCCCACTCGATTTTCTCCATCCGCTGACCGGACACCAGCGAGCGCGGACGCGCGGTCGGCTGGTGCTTTTTATCACCGGCGGTGTGCAGGGTCTGATAGTCAAAATCGAACGGCTCGTAATAGTCGTCAATTTCCGGCAGATCTGGGTTGGCGAACAGGTTCGCCAGTACCCGCAGCTTGCCGCCGATACGCGGCTTGATCTTGCCTTTCTTGTCGCGTTTCCAGCCACCGTTCCACTTGTTCTGGTTTTCCCACTCTTTGGGATAGCCGACCCCGGGCTTGGTTTCGACGTTGTTAAACCAGGCGTACTCGACACCTTCGCGCGAGGTCCAGACGTTTTTGCAGGTCACTGAACAGGTGTGGCAACCAATGCACTTGTCCAGGTTCAGCACCATGCCGATTTGGGCTCTTACTTTCATTGCACTACCTCACTCAGTGTCCAGCCAGTCGACTTTGTCCATCTTGCGGACAATGACGAATTCGTCGCGGTTGCAGCCTACGGTGCCGTAATAGTTGAAGCCGTAGGCCTGTTGGGCGTAGCCACCGATCATATGGGTGGGTTTCATCACCGCACGGGTCACAGAGTTGTGAATCCCGCCGCGGGTTTTGGTCAGGTTCGATCCTGGCGTGTTGATGATCCGCTCCTGGGCGTGATACATCATGCTCATGCCCTCGGGCACCCGCTGGGAGACGACCGCACGACAGGCGATAGCGCCGTTGACGTTGAACACGTCGATCCAGTCGTTATCCTCAATGCCCGCTTCCTTCGCGTCCTTCTCGCTCAGCCACACGATCGGGCCACCGCGCGAGAGGGTCTGCATCAGCAGGTTGTCCGAGTAGGTGCTGTGGATGCCCCATTTTTGGTGCGGGGTGATCCAGTTGAGCACCAGCTCTTTGTTGCCATTGCTGCGCTGATTGAGAATCGGCTCGACGGTTTTCAGGTTTACCGGCGGCTTGTACAGGCAGTGTTGCTCACCGAAGTCGAGCATCCACTCGTGATCCTGATAGAACTGCTGACGACCGGTGATGGTGCGCCAAGGGATCAGCTCATGCACGTTGGTGTAGCCTGCGTTGTAGGACACGTGCTCGTCTTCCAGACCCGACCAGGTGGGTGAGGAAATGATCTTGCGCGGCTGGGCGACAATGTCGCGGAAGCGAATTTTCTCTTCCTCTTTGGGCAACGCCAGGTGCTTGTGATCCCGACCGGTAATTTTGCCGAGGGCGTCCCAGGCTTTTACCGCCACATGGCCGTTGGTTTCCGGCGCAAGGGACAGGATCACTTCACAGGCATCAATGGCGGACTCGATCCGCGGGCGGCCCTGGTTGGCGCCCTCTTCATGATGCACGCGGTTGAGTTTGCCGAGGAATTCAACTTCCTCTTTGGTATCCCAGTTGATGCCCTTGCCGCCATTGCCCAGCTTGTCCATCAAGGGACCGAGCGAGGTGAAGCGGTGATAGGTGTTGGGGTAGTCCCGCTCCACTACGTTGATGTTGGGCATGGTCACGCCGGGTACCGCATCGCACTCGCCTTTCCACCAGGCTTTGACGCCGTAGGGCTGCGCCATTTCTCCCGGGGAGTCGTGCATGATGGGTGTGGTCACCACATCCTGCTCCACCCCCAGATGGCCGTTGCTCAACGCGGAGAATTTTTTGGCGATGCCTTTGAAAATGTCCCAGTCGCTGCGCGATTCCCACACCGGGTCCACCGCTTCGGTCAGCGGGTGGATAAAGGGGTGCATATCCGAGGTGTTCATATCGTCCTTTTCGTACCAGGTCGCGGTCGGCAGAACGATGTCGGAATACAGGCAAGTGGTGGACATACGGAAATCCAGCGTCACCCACAGGTCCACCTTGCCCTCCGGCGCCTCATCGCGCCAGGTGACGTCCTCGGGCTTGGCCTCGCCGGTTTCGCCCAGGTCTTTGTTCATCAGGCCGTGCTTGGTACCCAGCAGGTGGCGCAGCATGTATTCGTGGCCCTTGCCGCTGGAGCCCAGCAGGTTGGAACGCCAGATGAACATATTGCGCGGGTAGTTCTGGGGGCTGTCCGGATCTTCGCAGGCGAACTTCAGCTCGCCACTGACCAACTGATCGCGCACATAATCTTTGACGTCTTTACCGGCCGCCTTGGCGGCTTCGGCCAGTTTCAGCGGGTTGGTCGCCAACTGCGGCGCGGACGGCAACCAGCCCATGCGCTCGGCGCGGGTGTTGTAATCCAGAATACTGGACTGCCATTTGTCCTTGTTCGCCAAGGGCGAAACCAGGTCGCTCATGTTCAGTTTTTCGTAGCGCCACTGATCGGAATGCGCGTAGAAGAATGAGGTACCGTTCATCTGCCGGGGCGGACGCTGCCAGTCCAGACCAAAGGCCAGGGGCTGCCAGCCCGTCTGCGGGCGCAGCTTTTCCTGACCCACATAGTGCGCCCAGCCGCCGCCGCTCTGACCGATGCAGCCACACATCATCAACATGTTGATCAGGCCGCGGTAGTTCATGTCCATGTTGAACCAGTGGTTCATACCGGCGCCCACAATGATCATGGAGCGGCCGTGGGTTTTATCGGCGGTGCGGGCAAACTCCCGGGCAACGCGGATCACATGCTCGGGTTTGACCCCGGTCACGCGCTCCTGCCACTTGGGCGTGTAGGGCTTGTCGTCATCAAAACTCTGGGCGCAGTTGGGATCGTCCAGACCATTGTCCACGCCATAGTTGGCCAGAGTGAGGTCGTACACGGTAGCGACCAACACCTCGCGGCCATCGGCCAGCTTGACGCGTTTGGCCGGCACCTTGCGCATCTGCACTTCGGCGTGTTCGGTGTGCTGGAAATAACCGTAGTCGTGCTCTTTACAACCAAAGTAGGGGAACGCGACTTCGGCCACTTCATCGCTGTTGCCTTTCAGGGACAGCTGCAGATCCACTTCTTCGCCGGTTTTGCCATCGCGGTTCTCCAGGTTCCACCGGCCGGCTTGGCCCTCCGGGCGACCCCAGCGGTAACCGATGGAGCCATTGGGGCTGACCAGACGCTGGTCGTCGCTGTTAATGGCAATGGTTTTCCAGTCCGGGTTGGCTTCCTCGCCCAAGTTATCCACCAGATCCGCCGCGCGCAGAAAGCGACCCTGCTGCAGACGACCGCCTTCGTCATCCAGGATGACCAGGTTGGGCATATCGGTATAGCGCTTCACATAATTTGTGAAGTACTCACTCTGGGAGTCGACGTAGAACTCTTTCAGGATCACGTGACCGAACGCCATGGCCAGGGCCGCATCGGTCCCCTGGCGCGGTGCCAACCACTGATCGGTCAGTTTGGCAACTTCGGAGTAGTCCGGCGTGATGCTGATGACCTTGGTGCCCTTGTAGCGTACTTCGGTCAGGAAGTGGGCATCCGGGGTGCGGGTCTGGGGCACGTTGGAACCCCAGCAGATGATGTAGGAGGAGTTGTACCAGTCGGCGGATTCCGGCACGTCGGTCTGCTCGCCCCAGACCTGTGGTGAGGCGGGAGGCAGATCGCAGTACCAGTCGTAAAAACTCAGGCAGTTGCCGCCGATCAGGGACAGATAACGGGCACCGGAGGCGTAGGACACCATGGACATCGCGGGAATGGGCGAGAAGCCGGTGATCCGGTCCGGACCATAGGTTTTTGCGGTGTAGACGTTCGAGGCGGCAATGATTTCATTCACCTCGTCCCAGTGCGCCCGCACAAAGCCACCGAGGCCGCGACGGGATTTGTAGCTTTTCGCCTTGGCCGGGTCTTCAACAATGGACGCCCAGGCGGCCACCGGGTCGGTGTGCTCCTGACGGGCTTCGCGCCAGAGCTTCATCAGGGACTGGCGCACCTTGGGGTATTTCAGGCGGTTGGCGCTGTAGATATACCAGGAGTAACTGGCACCGCGCGGGCAGCCACGAGGTTCGTGGTTGGGCAGGTCCGGCCGGGTACGCGGGTAGTCGGTCTGCTGGGTTTCCCAGGTGACCAGACCGTTCTTCACGTAAATTTTCCAGCTGCAGGAACCGGTGCAGTTCACACCATGGGTGGAGCGCACAATTTTGTCGTGCTGCCAGCGCTGGCGATAGCCGCGCTCCCATTGGCGATCTTCATCGGTGGTAACGCCGTGGCCTTCGGCAAAAGGTTCTCGCTGCGCCTGAAAGTAGCGCAGCTTGTCGAGAAGGTGACTCATTCGCGGACTCCTGAACAGAGGCTATGACAATGCCCGGCTCAGGGCATCGCTCGGTATCAATTTCACCCGTTCATAGTGCGCAATAATCCGCGAGCCCGCCACTGCCCCCAACGCCCTTCAAATGCCCCCTTCTACCCCCTTGGAGGTATCGCACCGATCCCCTAACCCATTGATTTCGTTGACCTCATGGATTCCAACTGACAACAAAACCACGACTTGGGCGCCCTTCAATTCATCGGTGGTATCCCGTAAGAGACGTGGGGTTTTTGCGAGTCATTTTCATTCCTGGATGTGGTACAGTCTCCGATCCTTTAAAACAACAATCCCGCGCCACCGGCGCCCTGTTTGGAGAACCGACCATGAAGCTGGAATCACTGGCCCTACACTGCGGGTACGAGCCCGAGCCGACCACCCATGCGGCCACCACCCCCATCTATCAGACCACCTCCTACACCTTTGATGACACCCAACACGGTGCCGACCTGTTCGACCTGAAGGTGCAGGGCAACATCTACACGCGCATCATGAACCCCACCAACGCGGTACTGGAAGCGCGGGTCGCGGCGATGGAAGGGGGTATCGGTGCCCTGGCGTTGGCCTCGGGTATGGCCGCGATTACTTACTCCATTCAATGCATCGCCGATGCCGGCGACAATATCGTCAGCACCAGTCAGTTGTACGGCGGCACCTACAACCTGTTTGCCCACAGCTTCCCCCGTCAGGGCATCGATGTGCGCATGGCGTCCTTTGATGATCTGGAGAAAATGGAAAGCCTGATCGACGACAAAACCAAGGCGCTGTTTTGCGAGTCGATTGGCAATCCCGCCGGTAATATTGTGGACCTGCAAGCACTGGCGGACATCGCCCACCGCCATGGTATTCCGCTGATTGTGGACAACACCGTCGCCACCCCCTTCCTGTGCAAGCCGTTCGAGTTCGGCGCGGACATCGTGGTCCACTCCCTGACCAAATACATTGGTGGCCACGGCACCACTGTGGGCGGCGTTATTGTGGACTCGGGCAAATTCGATTGGGTCGCCAACAAAAAACGCTTCCCGATGCTGAATGAGCCGGACCCCTCCTACCACAATGTGATTTACACCGAAGCCCTGGGCGAGGCCGCTTACATTGGCCGCTGCCGCGTGGTACCGCTGCGCAACACCGGTTCGGCCCTGGCACCGCACAGCGCCTTCCTGATCATGCAGGGCTTGGAGACGTTGGGCATTCGCATGGAGCGTCACTGCGAGAACGCATTGAAGGTCGCCCAACACCTGAAGCAGCACCCCAAGGTCAACTGGGTGAACTACGCCGCCCTGCCGGACAGCCCCTACAATGGCCTGTGCCAGAAAATCAGCGGCGGACGCGCCTCGGGTATTCTGAGCTTCGGTATCAAGGGCGGTAAGGAAGCGGGGGCGCAGTTTATCGACGCGCTGCAGATGATTCTGCGCCTGGTGAACATCGGCGATGCCAAATCCCTGGCCTGCCACCCGGCCACCACCACCCACCGTCAGTTGAACGAGGAAGAGCTGAAATCCGCGGGTGTGTCGGCGGACTTGGTGCGACTGTCCATTGGTATTGAGCACATCGATGATATTATTGCCGATATCGATCAGGCCCTGGAGAAAGTCAGCAGCTGATCCCATCGGTCAAACGCCGGCCGGGACTCAAGTCCCGGCCGGCCCGTTCAGACGGCACCGCTATGCGCACCCAATCCCTGGTTCTCAGTATCAAGCTCGCCCTCGCGGGCATCGTCGCTCTGGCCGCCCTGACCATGGCCGCGTCCTACTGGTTATCCGACCGGGCCGACAGTGACGCCCACGCCATCAACCTGGCCGGCTCCCTGCGCATGCACACCTACCACTTGCTGGCATTGGAAGAGAGCCCCGCCGCCAGCACCGAGCGCCGCGAACAGGTCCTCGGTCAACTGGAAAGCACCTGGAATCACCCCCTTTTTGAGCTGTTGCGTCACCGCAGCCCGGCGCTCGAACAGCGGCTGGAAACCACCGAAGCCCAGTGGCGACAGCTGCGCACGCAACTCAACAACCTGAACGCCGACGAGCGCATTGCCGCCACCGAGGCCCTGGTCGAGCAGATCGACGCCACGGTCGGTGAACTGCAACGTCACGCCGAAACCAATGCCTCGCTGCTGCGCCTGGTTCAGGTGATTGCCCTGTTTACCATTCTGGCGCTGGCCGCCGTGGTGGTGTACTGGCTTCACCTGCGGGTGGAGCAGCCCCTGGCCGAGCTGCTGGGGGTCACCCGCCGGGTCAGCCAGGGCGACTACGAGCACCGACTGGCGCCGCGTTATATGGATGAGCTGGGCGAAGTGGCCGAGTCGTTCAACCAGATGAGCCGCGCCATCGCCTACGCCCATGGGGAAATGGAAGCCCAGATTGCCCAACAGACCCGGGAGCTGCAGCGCAGCAATACGACGCTGGAGTTTCTGTACCAGACCGCTCAGACGATCATCGAGCAGGAGCCCGAGGGCATCGACTTTCAGCCAATCATCACCCGTGCCGCCGAAGTCGCCCAAGTGGACGATCTGGAACTGTGCCTGATTACCTCCGCTGGCGATCATCCCTATCGTCAAGTCAAACCCGAGGACAGCGAGTACGATATCTGTATGACCCGTAACTGCGGTGATTGCCTGAGCGGCGAGTTGCTGAGCAATGCCCAGGGCACCGGTTTGCCGGATCCCGTCTATCGCTACAGTTTCCCCATGAACCGCGACCAGCAACACTACGGCGTACTGGTGTGTCGTATGGGCGACAGCGGCAGCCTCACCCCCTGGCAGCAGCAATTACTGCAGTCGGTGGCAGACCAGATCGCCATGGCACTGAGCCTGCAGGCGGAAGAAGACAACGCGCGGCGACTGTCCCTGGCCCACGAGCGCACGGTGATCGCCCGGGAGCTGCACGACTCCCTGGCCCAGGCACTGTCGTATCTGAAAATCCAGGTCACCCGCCTGAACCGGGCGCTGGCCAAGGACGACAAGCAAACGCTGGAAGACGTCTCCAAAGAATTGCAGGAGGGGCTGAGCTCCGCCTACCGGCAGCTACGCGAACTACTGACGACTTTCCGTCTGAAAGTGGACGGCCCCGGGCTGCTCGGCGCCCTGCAAACCAGCGTGAAGCAGCTCAGCGCCCAGACCGAGATGACCATCGAGCTGGATTACCAACTGGAAAGCCTGCCGCTAACGCCGAACGAAGAAATCCACCTACTGCAGATTGTGCGCGAGGCGACCCAGAACGCCCTGCACCACAGCCAGGGCCAGCGCGTCGATATCCAGATTGAGCGCCGGCACAATAAAGTGTCGGTGGTGATCGACGACGACGGGGTGGGCATTCCGGAGAACCCCGAAAAGCTGAACCATTACGGCATGGCGATCATGCAGGAGCGCAGCAAAAATCTCGGCGGCGAGGTGACCATCGGCAACCGCACCGGAGGCGGCACCCGGGTCCAGTTCCTGTTCACGCCGGACTGCCTGCGCCAGGCAGGCGTGTTTGCCCGCGAAGCTTAAAACCAACTACGGAGGAGAGCAGTGCCCCAGGCGAACACCCCCACCACCCACCCGCGAGGCTCAGCTCTCGAGGTCTTTCTGGCGTTCCTCAAACTCGGGCTGACCTCCTTCGGCGGCCCCGTCGCGCACCTGGGCTACTTCCGCGAAGAACTCATCAAACGCCGGCAGTGGCTGAGCGAACAGGGCTATGCCGACCTGATCGCGCTGTGCCAGTTCCTCCCTGGCCCGGCCAGCAGCCAGGTGGGTTTTGCCCTGGGCATGATACGCGGGGGGTTTATCGGCGCCCTGCTCGCCTGGGTCGCCTTTACCCTGCCCTCCGCCGCTCTGCTGTTCGGCTTCGCCTACCTGGCCGATGCCTTTGGCGGCCCCCTGGGGCAGAGTGCCATCGACGGCCTCAAGCTGGTGGCCGTCGCGGTGGTGGCCCACGCGGTCTGGGGCATGGCACGCAACCTCTGTCCGGACCGGACCCGTGCGCTGATTGCCCTGGGCGGCATTGCGGCGGTGGTTTTCATCCCGACCGCATTTGGACAGATTGGCGCCATCACCCTTGGGGCACTCGCCGGGTTGGTGTGGTGCCGAAACCTCCAACGCCCCGAGGCTGGACATATAGCGCTGCCTTTGTCGCGCCGGGCCGGTAGGGTTTTTCTGGTGGCCTTCTTCGCCCTACTGGGGGGCCTACCACTGGCGGTAGCGCTCTGGCCCGCCCACGCGCTGGCGCTGTTCGAAGCCTTCTATCGCTCCGGCGCCCTGGTCTTTGGTGGCGGCCATGTGGTGCTGCCCCTGCTCGAATCCCGGGTAGTGGACACCGGCTGGGTCAGCGCCGATGCCTTCCTTTCGGGTTACGGCGCCGCCCAGGCGATTCCGGGCCCATTGTTCACCTTCTCGGCCTACCTGGGTGCGGTGGATGCCAATCTCGGCGGCCTGCTCGGGGCCAGCATTGCGGTGCTGGGGATCTTTCTTCCCGGTATGCTGCTACTGCTGGGCGTACTGCCCTTCTGGGACCAACTGCGCCGGAAGCGCTTCGCTTTCCCGCTTATGGCCGGCGCCAACGCCGCCGTGGTTGGGATACTGGCCGCCGCCCTCTACCAGCCGGTGTGGACCAGCGCCGTACTTACGCCCTCGGACTTTCTGATCGCCGCCGCGGGCTTTGTGTTGCTCTCAGTCTGGAAGCTGTCGCCGCTGAAGGTGGTGGTGGGCATCGTCGTGGCCAATACCCTACTCGGGCTTGCCAGTTGACCCCCAAAGGAAAGGCACCGAATGATCCCAGGCTCCCGCCTCGCCGTATCGCAATCGTCGAGGCATGAGGGATCAACTCTGCCCCATCGACAGCCTGGCCCATCAAACACAAGAGCTCGTTTATGCACAGTGCCTCAATAGCGATCATCGGCGGCGGCTTGAGCGGCCTGTACGCGGCTTACCGGCTGGAGCAGATGGGCCTTACCGACTATGTGCTGATTGAAGCGCGCTCGCGCTTTGGCGGTCGTATCGAGTCCCCCACGTTCCCCGATATGACCGGCCCGCACAATCGGTTTGATCTGGGCCCATCCTGGTTCTGGCCTGAGCTCCAGCCGCAACTGATGCAACTCATCCAGGCAATGGATCTGGAGGTATTCGAGCAGTTCGAAACCGGCGCCATGGTGATTGAGCGATCGCCCGATGTTGCGCCCATTCGGACCAATGGCTATGTAAACTCGCCGCCCTCCATGCGGTTGGCGGGCGGCGTGGCCAGTCTGGTGGAGGCCCTGCACCGACGGCTGGATAAAACCCGGTTAATGACCGGAGAAACGGTCCAGAGCCTTCGCTACCGCGATGATCATATTGAGCTTGATAGCGTCGATATCGCCCATTCCGTCACCACCCGAAAGGTCCAGCGGGTGCTGCTGGCCATGCCTCCGCGGCTGGCGGAAAGCACCATCGCCTTTGATCCGCCGTTGCCCGAGCCACTGGCTCGGCAGTGGCGCTTCACGCCGACCTGGATGGCACCACACGCAAAGTACGTCGCGCTGTATGACACACCGTTCTGGCGGGAACAGGGGCTATCGGGTGAGGCTCGCAGCCTGCACGGCCCCATGAACGAAATTCACGATGCCTCCGTACCGGGCGGTGCGGCGGCGCTGTTCGGTTTCTTTGGTGTTCCGGCCCAGGTGCGCCAGACGGCGACCGAGGCGACGTTAAAGGCCCACTGCCGGTCGCAGCTCGGTCGGTTGTTTGGGCCACAGGCGGCCGAGCCCCGAGCTGAACTGCTTAAAGACTGGGCGCTTGACCCGCTCACCGCTACATCGGCTGACCGACGGGACGGCGGCGCCCATGTCGCGGCACCGGAAATCGAAGCGCCCTCTGGCCCCTGGCGAGGTCGCGTGACCGGTATTGGCAGCGAGTGGTCAAAACCGTTTCCAGGCTACCTGGCCGGCGCCATCGACGCTGTCACCCGAGTCGTGGAGCGGATCCCGTCAGAAACTCAGGGGTGGACGTAACCACAACGAAAAGCCCACGACGCCTTGACCGTGTTATCGTAATTACCTCATTTCAAGCAGGAGTGAATCACCATGAGTTCCATCGTCCGATGTGCCACTACCGCCCTGTTATTGCTCTGGGCCGTCAATTCTCTCGCCGGTGACTTGTCCGCCACCGCCGAGGCCCATGACTTTTACACACCGAGCGAGAACCTGGTAACCGGGGGCCAACCGTCGCGGGACGAGCTGGCGGCCCTCAAAGCGGCCGGGGTGACCAAAGTGATCAACCTGCGTGGACCGGAAGAAAAGGTCGCCTTTGACCCCAAGGCGGAAGCCGAGGCACTGGGTATGGAGTATGTCTCACTGCCCATTTCCGGCGCCGGTGATGTGACCGCCGACAATGCGCGTAAACTGCACCAACTGCTGCAGCAAGAGGATGATGAACCGGTCTTCCTGCACTGCGCCTCAGGCAACCGGGTGGGCGCACTGCTGGCCATTGCCGCGCACCAGATTGAAGGCAAACCTCTGGACGAGTCTCTGACCCTGGGCCGCTCGGCCGGGCTGGGCTCACTTGAAGGCAAGGTGCGCTCGGTACTCGACGAGTCAGGCCGCCAGTAAATCAATTCATTAAACATCAAACAGTGGAATTCCCATGAGCTTTAACACAGAAAAATACCCCGGTGTGGCCGACGAGGCCCCGAAGGAAACCGACGGCTTTCGCTTTAACCACACCATGCTGCGGGTGAAAGACCCTGAGCGCTCCCTGGCCTTTTACTCCCACGTGCTCGGCATGCGCGTACTGCGCCGGCTGGACTTTGAGGAGATGGAGTTTTCCCTGTACTTCCTGGCCAAGCCCGATGCGGACGAGCCCCTGCCCGAAGACGCGCAAGAACGCACCCGCTGGACCTTCAGTGAGCGCGGCATTCTGGAGCTGACCCACAACTGGGGCACCGAGAAAGACCCGGACTTTGAGTACCACGACGGCAACAGCCAGCCCCAGGGCTTTGGCCACATCTGTTTTTCCGTGCCCAACCTGGAAAAGGCCGTCGCCTGGTTCGATGCCAATGATGTGAACTATGTAAAGCGCCCGGAAGACGGCAAGATGAAGCACATCGCCTTCATCAAGGACCCGGACGGCTACTGGATCGAGATTGTCCAGGCCGAGCGGATGGCGCCCTCCTGACGCCATCCCAACCCGCTAGCCTTTCTCCAGGGCTTTGATAAACGGCTGGTCATACAGCCTTGTTCCCGTAGCCCGGTACAAGGCGTTAGCCAGCGCTGGGAAGACCGGCGGAAACGGTGGTTCGCCCAGACCGGTGGGGTCTATGTCATTGTCGACAAAGTTCACATGAATCTGGCGGGGGATTTCGTTCATGCGAATTATCCGGTAGCGATCAAAATTACGCTTATCCGGCTTACCGTCAGTGAACGTCATCTCGCCGTACATGGCATTACCGATGCCATCGATGACTGCACCCTCCACCATGTTGACCGCCGCATCGTGATTTACCACAACGCCACAATCCACCGCGCTGTGCACCTGGTCGACTTTGGGTAAGCTATCCCCCTCCTGGGTGACGGTTACCACCTGAGCCGCGTAGGAGTTATGACAGAAGTAGGCTGCTACGCCTTTCTTGACGTCCGAGGGCATGGAGTTCCAACCCGACCGGTCGCGCACCAGTTTCAACACGCCCGCATAGCGACTCGGGTCGTAGTCATTGTTCTCGCCGACCGGATTGTTGTTCGCCCGCTCCAGCAAGCTCAAACGAAACGCAATCGGATCTTCTCCGGCCGCCTCGGCCACTTCATCCAGAAACGCCTGCTCGGCCAGCGCCATGAAGTTGGAGCGAGGTGCACGAAACGCCCCGGTGGTGATATTGGAGGGAATCACCAAGCCCTCCGCCAGGTAGTGATCCACGGCCCCGGCGGGAAAGCGGTTTTCATGCACGCAATGCTCGGTCAACCCCACACCGCGAACCTGATAAGCCACCAACTGGTTATTTTCATCCAGCGCTGCTTTGAGCTGAACGGTATAGGTGGGGCGATAGATCCCCATGGTCATGTCGTCTTCGCGGCTATAGATCAGTTTGACGGGCGCCTTGACCTGCTTCGAGATAACGGCCGCTTCCACCAGATAGTGGGAGTACGCGCGACGACCAAAGCCGCCTCCCATGCGGGTCATTTCAATGCGAACCTTATCGGTGGGCACATTGAGCCGGCTGGCCACAGTGCCCTCGATAAAAGCCGGCGCTTGCAGCGGGCCCGCCACATGAACCTCGTCGTCGGAGACATGGGCAAAAAAGTTCATGGGTTCCAGTGTGTTGTGCGCGAGTAACGGTGCCCGGTATGTCCTCTCGATCACCGTTTCGGCTTGCTCGAAAGCCGTTTTAGGGTCTCCGTCCCGGCGCAACACTTCCAGCTCGCCGTCCAGCGCATTGTCCATCGCCTTGCGGTGACCGTCGGTACTCTCCAGACCGCCGGGCACCTTCACCTCAATGGCAGTGCCAAAACGATCAATGGTCTCGGTCCGGGCAGGCATGGCCTTCCACTTCGCCGACAGGGCTTTTTTCGCCTTCATCACCTGCCAGGTTTTATGCCCGACTATGGCGATAAGGCTGGGGAAGGCGGTGGTATCAAAATAGTTCTTTTGGTAGTCCGGTCGCATGGACTCAAAGACAAAGGCATCCACAATGCCTTTCATTTTTTTGATCTCATCCAGATCTGCCGAGTCAACCGTCTGCCCAAAGGCCGGAGGGTGCTCGATCATCGCCACCAGCATACCTTCGGCCTGATAGTCGAGGCCAAACATCGGTTGGCCGGTCACAATCTTCAGGCCTTCCAGGTTTTTCCGGGACTGTCCGATCAACTCAAACGCACTCTTGTTTTTCAAGGGTACCTGCTTGGGCATCGGGATCATGGCCGCTTCGGACGCCATCTCTCCGTAAGTGCTGGTTTTTCCGGAGGCGGCGTGCGACAGAACACTTTTTTGAGTTGATACCTCTTCAACCGGAACATCCCACTTCTTAGCCGCCGCCTGACGCAACATGTGTCGAGCACTGGCGCCGGCCATGCGTAAACTCTGCCAGGCGAGTCGGATAGACTGACTGCCCCCGGTAAACTGGCGCTGATAGTCCTCGGGTTCAAACTCGGCCTGTTTGGCCGTGACCTTTTCCCAGTCGGCGTCCAACTCCTCCGCCAGAATCATGGGCATGGAGGTCATCAGGTTCTGACCAAACTCCGGGTTGGGAACCATGGCGGTAATATCGCCCGAGGGCGCAATCCGAAGATAGGCATTCAGTTCAAAGGCCTGATCGGTCGTGGCTTCACCCGAGGCAGCCGCCGCGCCGCTCAGCCAGCTGAAGTTGATCAACAAACCACCGCCAGCGGCCGCACTGGCCTTCAGGAAGGCCCGGCGGCCGATGGAGGTTTTCAACACAGTCGCTTCGCTTTCGGTTTCAGTGCTCATATCCCTACCTCCTTACGCCTTTGCGGCCGTTTTAATGGCTGTCTTGATCCGGCTATAGGTTCCACATCGGCACAAGTTACCGGACATGGCCTCCTCAATCGCCTCGTCGTCCGGACTGGCATTACGGGCCAGTAAGGCGGCCGCCGACATGATCTGCCCCGCCTGGCAGTAGCCGCACTGGGCCACGTCGTGTTCCAGCCACGCCTGCTGAACCGGGTGGCTGCCGTCCTCGGAGAGCCCTTCAATGGTGGTAATTTTGGCATCACCGATTGCGGACACCGGGAACGAACAGGATCGAATGGCATTGCCGTTCATGTGCACGGTGCAGGCGCCACATTGGGCGATACCGCAGCCAAACTTGGTGCCCGAAAGGTTCAATTCGTCTCTCAGCACCCACAGCAAAGGCGTGTCCTGATCGGCTTCGACTTCGTACTTCTGGTTGTTCACAGTAACGTTATAGGTAGGCATGGGACCCCCAGTTTGTGGTCTTGCAAAGTTCAATGAACTGTACATCGAGTGGTTTGAATCAGTGATCCCGGTAATGGCCGATATCCTTACTCGGCGCCCTTCCGAACATCCGGCTGTATTCACGACTGAACTGGGACACGCTGGCATAACCTACCCGGTGACAGGCCGTACTGATATCCACCGCCCGGGTCAGCAAGAGTTGTCTGGCCTCTTGTAACCTCATAGTCTTCTGAAACTGCAGGGGCGTCATCTTGGTTACCGACTTAAAGTGATGGTGGAACGATGACGAACTCATGTTGGCAAGCTCAGCCAAGTGGTCGATCTTGATCGGCTCCCGGAAATGTTCCTTGATCCAGGTGATTGCTTCGGCCACCTTGAAGGCGTGCGAGTCGGACAGGCCGATGTGCGCGATGGCCGCCCCGGCCGGACTGCGCAGCAGCCGGATAAGTATTTCGTCGATCATTAACGGAGCCAGAAGATCGGCATTGTCCTGGCTGAGAATCAGCTCAAGCATGCGAATGGCCGAGCGTACAATGTCGGGATTTGCTTCATCGAGGCAGATGGCTTCGTTATGCCGAGTCATGGGCAAGCCGTTCGGGTATGCTCGGAAGATCAGTTCCGAGAGCTTTTTCCGATCGATATGCACCACCAGGCACAGATAGGGCTCCGCCTTGGACGCCTCAATGAATTTAACGCCAAGCGGCACTTCCGCCGCATAAACCGCCATACGGGACTCGTTGTACTCGTAACGTCTGTCGGCCAGGTACACGCACTTGGTTCCCTGAGCCACCAGGCACAGCCCGGGCATACTCAGCGTATGCTGCAATTCGGAGGACGGCGAGGACTGACGCAGGACATGAAGCCCCGGAACGGGCAGGTCAAAGCGGCCATCGTGCGGGGCGAATCGTTCGATGAGGCGCGCCAGTACACCCAGCTCCTGCGGGGCAGGCGCTGATTTTTGCTTATCGGCGGACTTGTTCGACTCGACCGACTTGCCCGATTGGAAGGGAACGACATTCTGCTGCTCAGTCATAAAGGAGACCCACTGGCCAAAATGTGTACAGATCCGCTAAGTATATTCCCTGCTAACACCCACCACTTGCCCATAGCCACTAACCTTTTGCCTGATCCTGCAGGCGACCGGCGCCCTGCGCTATGCTTCCGGTACCGGTAAGCCCACCACCATCAGGCGCCCAAGCTCAACGGGACTAGTGTTCAATCTCGTGGGTGTCTCTCACGCTACTGAAAGTGAGATCGAGCATTTGCCAATCACCATCCAGCTTTTTATACACTTCAGTCACGGTAAATTCGTTGGAGACCTCGTTTCCACGCACCACCGCTACCAGTGTGATGCGGTTCCACGCGATGGCGGTGTCGCCGATCACCTCCACCGCCACATCATGAACCTCAGCGTCTTTGTACCAGATACTGCCGGACTCAATAATTTCCAGTTCCCGCTCTTTTTTCCAAGAGCCACTCATATGCACGAATTTGGACTGCTCATGGAAAAGCGCTTCCAGCTTTTCAACGTCTTTATCCGCCATCCACTGCCACTTGGCGGCGGAAATTTCCCGGATCTCACGTTCGCTCACGGAGCTATCGGCAAAACTCAGCTGTGATGCCAAAAGCAGTGCCAATAGGCCAAACAAGGATTGTCGTAAGGTCATAAGATCTCTCCTGCCGATTGATTCAGTCATTCGATAGTAGGAGAGCGGGAAGCGCTAAACAAGATCAAAAATCAGGATGCTTTATTGAATTTTATTCATCAATCGGCGGGAGCCGGCTCGCGCAACGCCTCAAGAACGACCGCAAAGGCGCCTGATGCTGGCTTTCGGCTTGGGTAATAAAGGTGGTAGCCGGTGTAGGGCTGACACCACTCATCCAATACTCTGATCAGCCGCCCAGCGGCCAAATGCTCGGTGGCCACATCCTCCGGCAGGTAGGCCAACCCCTGGCCGGCCAACGCCGCTCGAAGAATGGGGGAGACACTATTGAA
Organism: Marinimicrobium sp. UBA4209; assembly: GCF_002381585.1. Classification (NCBI taxonomy): domain Bacteria; kingdom Pseudomonadati; phylum Pseudomonadota; class Gammaproteobacteria; order Cellvibrionales; family Cellvibrionaceae; genus Marinimicrobium; species Marinimicrobium sp. UBA4209. The sequence continues at coordinate 42,178 of NZ_DFTP01000103.1, read as the reverse complement.
TATCCAGGAGCCGGTCACCTTGACGGTCAGTTCCCGTTTACCTTTCTCAAACTCCCAGGGCAGCAGCCCTCCATGGGTGGGCAGACGCAGGTTGATGCAGTTGTGCTCCGCCAGTTCCTGGGGTGAGCGGGGCTTCGGGTGATGGGCGAAGTAGTCGGGAGACCCCACCACGGCAATGCGGGCATCCGGGCCGATGCGTACGGCGATCATGTCATTGGCCAGCTCTCCTCCGAGACGAACGCCCGCGTCGTAACGCTCAGCAACAATGTCGGTGCGAGCGTAGTTGACTGTGACCTCGACGGTGATATCCGGATATTGGGGGAGTACCTTGGCCAGCTTGGGCCAAATCAGGGTGTTGGCGGCATGCTCGGCGGTGGTAATCCGAACCGTGCCAGCGGGCCGACTGCGCTGATCCCGCACGGCGTCCAGCTCACTATCGATCCCCTCAAAGTGTGGGGCTATACGCTCAAACAGACGCTCCCCCGCCTCGGTGGTGGACACACTGCGCGTGGTTCGAGTCAGAAGACGGACCTCCAAACGAGACTCCAGGGCCCGGATGGCATGACTGAGCGCAGAGGTCGAAATGCCCATCTGCGCCGCAGCCCGGGTAAAACTGCCCTCCCTCGCCACATGGATAAAGGCAAGCAGCTCGCTGTAACTGTTTCTGGCCATTATTGAGCTCTGTTCAACAAACCATCCTGATTATAGAGGCTAATCATGGAAGTGTCCAAGCGGTAAGCTGGAACCTGCGCTGGACGTCCCGCTTGAGACCAGAGGCAAGAACGAAGTCACTCAGAGCAGAGTAGGTACGACCAATGGCTCGCTCAAAACAGGCGTTTTCATGGCGTGGAGAATCAGGCAAACGTTCGACAAAATCTCGCATCCCTTGAGTCTCAGCGACGCCTACACTGAAGCTCGCCCTAAACGCCCCACGGCGACACTGATTAGAAATAGCCAAACGGTTAAAACCGGTAAGCCGGGCGATTAAACAGTCTCTATGAGGAATATTGACGATGACGACAAATTCATCAGATCAGAGCTTGCCAAAAGACACCCAAGCAACGACGAAATCCAATCGCCAACGACTCCGGACATTATTTCATTCGAGCGTTCTCGCAACGACGTTCGCCATCTCGGGAGAAACTGCCGCTGCGGATTACAGAAACAACCCTTTCACATTGGTCTATGAGGGTGCCATCACCGAAAACGTCGAGGGCGAAGTCAATATCAACCCGGTTACCTATGACCTCAACGGCATCGACATTTCGGCGAATCTTTATACACCCGCGAACTACGATCCTGGCAATGAGTACCCCACAGTGGTGATTGCTCACCCCAATGGTGGGGTAAAAGAACAAGTGGCCGGTTTATATGCCCAGCGCCTGGCTGAACAGGGGTACATCACTATTGCGGCGGATGCGGCCCATCAGGGCGCCAGCGAGGGTACGCCTCGTCACGTGGACAAGCCAGCCAACCGCATTGAAGACATTCACGGCATGGCCGACTTTATCAGCCAGTACGCGGGTGCTGATTCTGAGCGTATCGGCCTTCTCGGTATCTGTGGCGGGGGCGGTTATGCCCTAAAGGCCGCCCAGACGGACAAACGGTTTCAGTCGATTGCCACCTTGAGCATGTTTAATTCAGGCCGAGTGAGGCGCAATGGCTACCGCGACTCCCAGCTTGACACCATCCAGCAACGGCTGAAGGAGGCCTCCGAGGCGCGAGCCCAGGAAGCCGCCGGTGGCGAAATTCTCTATGCGGCCGATCAAGAACTCACGGACGAGCAAATTGCTGCTCTGCCGTTTGCGCTGTACCGCGAAGGCTTTAAGTACTACGGTGACACTCACGCCCACCCCAACTCCACCTTCCGGTACACTAAAAGCAGCCTTCTGGCGCTAATGAACTTCGATGCAGCCACCAATATGGACCTGATTGATCAACCCTTGCTGATGATCGCTGGAAGCGAGGCGGGTTCGCTGTACATGAGCCAGGACGCTTTCAAGGAAGCCGACCAGGCAGAGAGCCGAGAGCTTATGCTCATTGACGGAGCGACCCACATCGAAACCTACTGGAATCCGGAGTACGTGAACCAGGCCGTTGACAAACTGACCCAGTTTTTCAACAAAACATTGAGATAGGAGGCAGCTATTGTAAACCGGGTTAAACCCTGGGAACGACCATCTGCTTCGCTCACAGCGGCCCCTATCTAGGCTGACCTTGCCGACAAGGGGCCGAACCAGGTGTTTTTATAGACATCACGTAACATATTCCAAGCTCAAGCATGCAACGGAGAACCACATGACCAGAACGCAACTGAAAGGTGCACTCATCTTGATGTTATTCACGGCTGGTGCACAGGCCAACAACGAGCAACCAGGCCAAACGATAGTCAAAGGGCAGGATCACGAGGTCAACCAAGCGCCCGCCAATCGCTTCTCAGGCGATGCCCATTTTTCACGCTTTCCGACTATGCCCTCCCCCGGTGACGTCGCGCCCGCCACGGTGACATTTGAGGCCGGAGCCATCACCAACTGGCATATCCATCCCCACGGTCAGTACCTGATTGTGACTGACGGTGAAGGCCGAACCCAGGAGTGGGGAAAGCCCATACAGACACTGCAAGAAGGCGATGTGGTGATATGCCCGCCGGGCGTCAAGCATTGGCATGGTGCCAGTGAGCACCGTTCAATGACCCATATTGCCATCAGCCCGGTATCCCCGGACGGACAAGGCGTCACCTGGTTAGAGAAGGTGGAGCTCCCCGAGCCCAAATCAACGACACCCGACCAACCCGAAGCGCCCACCCCGGTGACGCTCACGGAAAAGCAACTGAGCCTGATCCCCATTGCGGCCTTCTCTGCGATCGGAGATACAGAGAAGCTCAAGCCAGCTCTCGTTCAAGGCCTGGAACGTGGCTTGACCGTGAACGAAATCAAAGAGGCCTTTGCGCATCAATACGCCTATGCCGGCTTTCCGAGAGCCTTAACCGGCATGCTGACATTCAGAAGCCTACTGGAGGAGCGCAGAGAGAACGGTATTGAAGACGTTCAAGGTAAAGAGCCGAGCCAATTGCCCGATAGCACGGATTACTACCAGCTTGGTTCAGAAACCCTGGAGTACTTAACGGATCGAACCATGGAAGAAGCGTCACAACCGCTGTTTGGTAATTTCTCTCCCACCATGGACCATGCGCTGAAAGCCCATCTGTTCGGCTATTTGTTCAGCCGGGACAACTTAGGCTACCTTGAACGGGAACTCGTTGTGGTGGGTACGCTTTCAGCCATCGGGGATGTCAACGCTCAGCTCAACTCCCATTTGACCATTACGCAGGATCTGGTGGGTGATTCAGAGCAGATGGAAAGAGTCATGGCGACCCTGGAGAAGGAAGTCGGAAAAGACGTAGCCCGTAATGCTCGGGGTGTTTTGCGAGGCATTCAATAGCCCCCCCCCCCCCCCC
>NZ_DFTP01000103.1:20733-38668 GCF_002381585.1 Marinimicrobium sp. UBA4209 | reverse complement strand
CCCCGAAGCATCATCAATCGCACCAAGGGAGACGTTTTCGTCTCCCTTGGTGCGAAAGAGTTGGTGACCCTAAGCGCTACAAAATTTCAATGCGTTCCAGCCAGTCGTGAACCTTGGATCGAACCTCATCCTTTCGCTCGCCCTCTATCGAGAGATAGATGCCGTCTCTTTCCAGACCACCTTTGACCGAGAAGCCCTCCAGAATAGTAGATTCCGAACAGAGCATCTCCACCGTCTCAAAACCGCTTCCGACACCATAGCCACCATGGGTATTGAACGGGATAACTCGCTTACCACTCAAATTGTTCTCATGCAGAAAGCTCTTCATTGGAGGCGGCATCTGCATATCCCAAGTTGGGAATCCCACAAATACTGTGTCGTATCCGTCGATGTTTTCGATCTCGGTTTTCAGCGGAGGGAGGTAACCAGTTTCATTTTCCTCATCAACCTGAGCGACAATCGTATCATAGTCTTCCGGGTAAGGGGTTTCGAGCTCCAGCGCGACACTATCTCCACCCACGGCCTCTTGGATGATATCCGCAACGGCTTTGGTGTTTTGCGTGCGACTCAGGTAAACAATCAGCACTTTATCACCCAACACCTCTCTCCCAACCTCTAGATCTTCGCTCGATACGTTTGAAGCAAAGCCAAGCAAAGCCGCCAAAAGTATGAGCCCCACCAAGACGGCTTTTATTGCTTCACTGGTCTCTTGAGTCATGGTAAAGCCTCTTCCGTTACATGCCTGGTCACAGGGTTCTGAAGGTTTACGACTATCGCCCTAAACACATTGACGATCTCGATAGCTACTGGTCTCTTTACTCGGCGAAGCACCAAATTATAGGTTTCAAACCTCTCGGCGTTTTGCCCATACAGAGCCAGCTTTTGCCCAATCCTTCTGGAGAGCATACCTCTTCACAAGAATAAGCGGTCCATTTGCCCCCCCCTCATCGCGCAAAGTGCTATTTAATCATGCAGTTGCGCCCATCTCACTATTTCGCCATCCTATTGGTACACTCAAGCTCTAACTGGCTCGGTATACGCATGGTCTGACGGTGAAACGTCTCCTATACTGTGCCTAGTTTTTTAACACGTTTCACGCACCCGGAGACATACCATGAAGCTCACCATCAACGGCGAGACCAAAGAGGTCGACGTCGAGGACGATACCCCACTGCTGTGGGTGCTGCGCGAGCAGCTCGGCCTGACCGGCACCAAATACGGCTGCGGTATCGCGCTCTGTGGCGCCTGCACCGTCCATATTGACGACGTGGCGCAGCGCTCCTGTGTGCTGCCGGTCAGCGCGGTCCGGGAGAATCAGAAGATCACCACCATCGAGGGCCTCGGGGTGCAGCAGTTTCACCCGGTGCAGGAGGCCTGGGCGGAGATTGATGTGGCCCAGTGTGGTTACTGTCAGCCGGGCATGATCATGGCCGCGGCCTCGCTGCTGGCGCAGAACCCGGAGCCCACCGACGAGGAAATCCGGAGCGAGATCACCAACATCTGCCGCTGCGGGACTTACCCGAGGGTGCTGGAGGGCGTAAAGCGTGCCGCCCAGCGCATGGCGTCCACCCAGAAGGCCGGAGGTTCCAATGAACAAGCCTGAAGCTCAAGCGCCCGCTAACGGCAGCATCAACCTGTCCCGCCGGGGGTTTCTCAAAGGTAGTGGCGCTGCAGCCGGTGCCTTCGTATTCGGTTTTTCCGTGCCCTTCAGTCAGTCCGCACTGGCGCAATCCGAGTCGCCCGAGGTGAACGCCTGGGTGGTGGTTCAGCCCGATGAGACGGTGCTGATCCGCATCGCCCGTCAGGAAATGGGCCAGGGCTCGTTGACCGGCCTGGCGCAGTTGGTGGCCGAGGATCTGGAATGCGACTGGGACAAGGTGGACTTCGAACTGGTCAAGCCGGGCCGGAACCGCGAGCGCGACAATGTCTGGGGGAGTCAATTCACTGCCGGCTCGACGGCGATTCGTGGCTCCCATGAGTATCTGCGTCAGGGCGGCGCCGCTGCCCGTATGATGCTGACTGAAGCTGCCGCCCGGCAGTGGCAGGTGCCCGCCAGTGAGTGCACCGTTTCCGAGGGGGTGATTACCCACGAGCCCAGCGGGCGCACCACCACCTTCGGCGCCGTGGCCCAGGCGGCCAATGACATCGAACCGCCCAAAACCGAGTCCATCCGCCTCAAAGACCCGAAAGACTGGCGCATTGCCGGTAAGGACAAGGCGCGGCTGGACACCCTGGACAAGCTCGACGGCTCCCTGGTGTACGGCGCCGACTTCTCCATGCCCGGTATGCTGGTGGCGGTGCCCAAGGCCTGCCCCGTGCACGGCGGTAAGCTGAAGAGTTTTGACGCTGAGAAGGTCAAGAACATGCCCGGCGTCAAGCAGGTGGTGCGCGTCGATGATGAAACCGTGGCGGTGGTGGCCGATACCTTCTGGCGTGCCCAGAAAGCCTTGAAAGCCCTGCCGATCGAGTGGGATGAAGGCGAAAACGCCAAGGTGTCCAGCGAGAGCATCGCCAAAAAGCTGCGCGAAGGTTTGACCGCGGATACATCGTTTATCGGCAATCAGGCAGGCGATGCCAAAGACGCGCTGGCCAAGGCCGAGCGGGTCATTGAAGCCGACTACAGCTATCCCTATCAGAACCACGCCCAGATGGAGACGCTCGCCGCCACCGTGCGCTGGCGCAAGAACGGCTGCGAGATGTGGGGACCGACCCAGGTGCCGGGAACGGCCTTGGAAGCCCTGGCCGAAGCGGCGGAGTTACCCCAGGACGTGTGCGAAATCCACACCATGCGCATCGGCGGCAGCTTTGGCCGCCGCGCGGCCACAGACTATATACGGCAGGCCACCCTGATCGCCAAACAGATTCCCGACACGCCAATCAAACTGATGTGGACGCGGGAAGAGGACATGCTGCAGGGCCGTTTCCACCCGGTGACTCAATGTCGTCTGCGCGCAGCCATGGACGATGAAGGCAATGTCCAGGCCCTGCATATGCGCATCTCCGGCCAGTCGATCATGGCCTACGCCATGCCCCAGGCGATGAGTGACAAGGGCGATCCGGTGGTGTACCAGGGGCTGGACCCCGAGGGCGATATGGCTCTCGGGTATTCGGTGCCGAACCTGCTGGTGGACCACGCCATGTACAACCCGCATATCCGCCCGGGCTTCTGGCGGGGCGTGAACCTTAACCAGAATGCCCTGTATCTGGAAAGTTTTATTGATGAGCTGGCTCACGCCGCCGGCCAGGATCCACTGGCCTTTCGTCGCAAGCTGATGGCCAAGCACCCGAAACACCTGGCGGTGCTCGAAGCCGCCGCCGAAGGCATCGGCTGGGACACCAAGCCGCCGGAAGGCATCTATCGGGGCATCGCCCAGGTGAAGGGTTTTGGCAGTTACGTGGCCGCGGCTGCGGAGGTGTCGGTCACCGACGGCAAGGTCAAGATGCACCGCATCGTGGCCGCCACCGATCCGGGGCATGTCATCAACCCGCAACAGGTGGAGGCGCAGGTCGCCGGTTCATTCGTGTACGGCTTGTCGCCCCTACTCTACAGCGAAGCGACGGTGAAAGACGGGCGCATTGAGCAGGAGAACTTCAACACCTACAAGGTGATGACGCTCAAGGATATGCCCAAGGTGGAAGTGATCACCATGCCCTCCGGCGGCTTCTGGGGCGGCGTGGGCGAGCCCACCATCGCGGTGGCCGCTCCGGCGGTACTCAACGCCATCTTCGCCGCAACCGGCAAACGTATCCGCGATATTCCCCTCAAAAACACGGACCTGACGGTCAGCTAGAAAACAATGTCTCCCCTTGCACGACAAGGGGAGACATTGCATCAACAGGGCACCTCAGCTCCACGTCGGGCGTAATACCACCAGGTTACGAACAGACAGCTCACGTAGAACACCACAAAGCCGGTCAGGGCCGCGGCGACACCGCCGGTCATATCGAATGAGGTACCGTAAGCTTTGGGGATAAAGAAACCGCCGTAGGCCGCGATGGCGGAGATGAAACCGAGTACCGCCGCCGCTTCTCTGTTGCCTTCCACCTGAGCCTGTTCGGTGTCGCCCAGCGCACGCTGGCGTAGGGTCATAAACATCACCGGCACCATGCGGAACGTGGAGCCATTGAGAATACCCGAGGCGACAAACAGCACCAGAAACATCCCGAAGAAGCCCCAGAAATTACCGGCACTGTCTTCTCCGGGCAGAAACTGCAGCACACCGACGACACCGGCAATCATCACCGCGAAAGTCCAGAGGGTCACGCGCGCACCGCCCAATTTGTCGGCAATCACCCCACCGGCCGGACGCGCCAGGGCACCGAGCAAGGGGCCAATAAACGCGTATTTGGTCGGGTCCACATCCTTGAACAGCATGCCGGACAGCAGCGGGAAACCCGCGGCAAAGCCGATGAAGCTGCCGAAGGCGCCCAGGTACAACCAGCACATCAGCCAGGTGTGCTTGCGTTTGAAAATCACCGCCTGATCACTGAACGAGGATTTCGCCGAAGCAATATCGTTCATGCCAAACCAGGCCGCTATCGCCGCCACAATAATGAACGGTACCCAGAGCAGAGCGGCATTCTGAATCCACAGGTTCTCGCCCGCCAAGGCGCCGGACTGAATCACCATGGGGTCACCCCCGAACGGGCCCAGCACACTGGCGGCGATCGCCAGCGGCGCAATCAGCTGCATGGCGGATACCCCGAGATTACCCAGGCCGGCATTCAACCCCATGGCGCCGCCCTTCTCCGCTTTCGGGAAGAAGAAGCTGATGTTGGCCATGCTGGAAGCGAAGTTGCCACCACCGAAACCGCACAGTAAGGCCAGAATCAGCATCACCAGATAAGACGTATCGGTATTCTGAAGGGCAAAACCCAACCACAGACAGGGCAGCAGCAGCGAGGCGGTGGAAATCGCGGTCCAGCGGCGGCCGCCAAATATCGGCACCATAAAGCTGTAGAAAATACGCAGCGTCGCCCCGGACAGCGCCGGCAAGGCCGCCAACCAGAACAGCTGATTGGAGGTATAGGGGAAACCGAGCTGGGGCATTTTCACCACCAGAATGGACCAAATGGACCAGACCGCAAAGGCGAGAAACAGGTTGGGGATGGAGATCCACAAATTGCGTCGGGCGATTTTTTTGCCTTTCTCTTCCCAGAAGGTTTTATCTTCCGGACGCCAGTCCTCCAGCACAAAAGCATCGGGCGTGGAGAATTCCGGCAGGTCGGTGACTTCCTGTCCGGAACGCCACTCGTGCCGCTCCGCCAGGCGAATGGCGTAGTGCATCCAGGCCAGCGCCGCACCAGAAATCACAAACAGCAACATGAAAGCGCTCTGCCAGACACCGATCACGTCGTTGAGCATGCCGAAGGTCAGCGGCAGAAAGAAGCCACCCAGGCCACCGATCATGCCGACGATACCACCCACAACCCCAACGTGGGTCGGGTAGTAAACGGGAATGTGTTTGAACACCGCCGCCTTACCGAGCGACATGAAGAAACCGAGAATGAAGGTCAGCACCACAAAGGCGGGCAGAGTCAGTTCAAAGCTGAACTCCAGGGTGCGATCCACCCCCAGCACCCGGTATTCGGTGGGCGGATAGCTGAGCAGAAAGCAGCAGATGACCGAGGCGGTCAGGGTCCAGTACATCACCCGACGGGCGCCGTAGCGATCGGACATCCAACCACCGAGAATCCGGAACAGCGAGGCGGGAATAGTATAGAGCGCGGTGAGAATACCGGCGGCGGCGATACCCAGCCCGTAGACTTCCATCAGATAGTGGGGCAACCACAGCGCCAGGGCCACAAAGGCGCCGAACACAAAAAAGTAATAGAGTGCAAAGCGCCAGACCCGAAGGTCTCCCAGGGGCGCCAACTGCTGACTCAGCGAGGTGATGTTGGCACGACGTTTCGCCAGTCCGGGATCGGCCTTGGCGAACAGGATAAAGCCCACCCCCATCAGGGCAATCACCACCGCATACACCTGAGCCGTCACCTGCCATCCGAGCGCGAGCAACAGGAAGGGGGCACCGAAGTTGGTGATCGCCGAGCCGACATTACCGGCACCGAAAATTCCCAGCGCCGTGCCCTGCTTGCCCGCTGGATACCAGGCCGAGGTGTAGGCCACCCCGACAATAAACGAGCCGCCGGCCAGCCCCACACCGAGCGCGGCCAGCAACAGCAGATAATAATTCTGCGCCATGCTCACCAGCAGCACGGCCACACCGGTGGTGATCATCAACAGGCCAAACACCCAGCGGCCGTCGAACCTATCGGTGAGTACACCGAGGAACAGGCGGCTGATGGAGCCGGATAAAATCGGGGTCGCCATCAACAAACCGAGCTGGGTATCACTCAGCCCCAGCTCTTGCTTGATCTGGATACCGAGGATGGAAAAGATCGTCCAGACGGCAAAGCACAGGGTGAACGCAAAGGTGGAAAGAAAAAGCGCACGCCGCTGGTCGCGGGGGGCGATGGCGCTGGCATCAAGCATGAGGCGTCTCCAGAGAACCGGGCCGATAAAAACCCGACAATGTTTAGGGGTACTGCCTCATAGTAGAAATGATTGGCGCCCGTGCCTATTGAGCCGTTTAGGCACCACCTGCTACCTCTGAATGGGTAGGCGAAAGTTCTTTGGCATAAGGAGCAATTCGGCTTAGGGGTTATAGATGAACGCGTGGCGCCGCAGGTACAAGGCCCAGGCCGCCAACGCGCAGAGACCATAGAACAGCGCAAAGCCCAGAAATGCCTGATAGACGCCGTCCATTCCGCCGGCTCGATTCAGCGCCAGAGGGATATATACCATCCCCAGGGTCGCTACCGATACCAGCCACATTTGCGCCGGCTGTCGTCGGGTCGGGGGGAACACTTGGGGCAGTGCGCGCAGCAAGGCGGCGTAACCAATGCCCGAGGCCGCGAAAAGCAGCGCCATCGCGAGCAAATACGGCATAAGGTAGTCCAGAGGGAACTCGGACAAGGTCAGGGCACGCAAGCTCCAGAATACGGCCACCGCGCCCAGCGCCAGCCCGAGCATACTGACCGCCGCCACCCGTGCACCGCCCCAGCGCCCGGCCGCCCAACCGCCCAAGGGGCGAACCAGAATGGCCAACAGGGGAAACATCCAGGCATAAAGAAATACTCCGGAATACCCCTGCGTCTCACCGAACAGCTGACAGGTCACGATCGGGAACACCAGGGTCAGCCCCAGGAATGTACCCACACTGGCAAGCCACAACAGGCTCATCAACCAGAGGTGCCGGTGGGACAACAAACCGATCAACCGCTGACGCTGAGGCGCGGTGGAGAGCCCCGCAACCAGCAACACGCACAGGGCCAGCACACACATCAGCGTGAGCTCCACCGGCATCCAGACCGAGACGCCACCGAGCGAACGAGGTAAGGTCAACCAGCCGGCCAACGCAGCCAGAAGTCCGCCGGCGAACAGCGCGGATACACCGCGACGCCAATCGCTCACCGCGAGGGACTGTCGCCAAGGCGCACGCAGGGACCAGAGCAGGAGAATGATCAGGGCAAAAATAGCCCAGAACAGACCGCTCCAGCCCAGCCAGATCGAAGTGTTTTCAGGCAGGCGCCCCAGAAAGTGACTGACGCTCAGATTGAGCCACTGGGGCTCACCCACCGGCAGCGGCACCGTAATAACCAGCGGTACCACCAACAAGCTGAGCACCACCCCCAGATGCCCCGCCAGCGAGGCCGCTTCCAGGCCGTAGCGCTGTGCCTCGTCTGAGGTTTCCGCCGGTCCGCCCAGGGCTGCCAGACCGCCACCGCCGAGCCCCACCAACAGAAACAGTGCCGGCAGCCAGGTCCGGCTCAGGGGCGCGCCACTGAGCATGAAGGTCAGCACCACCGCCACCAGCAGCAGAATCAACAATGTGCTGAGCACCAGGCCGCGGCCGTAGCTCAACAGCCAGAAGCCGAGCGTCAAGCGCAGGCAACTGGCCGACAAACCCGTCAACGCCAGCAGGGACAGTAAATCGGAATAGCTCAGATCGGTGCGGGTGCCCGCCAACAACACCACCCAGACCGATGGCAACAACCACAGTCCGAAGCCGCAGACCAATACCGCGCCCACCCAACCGGGCCCCGGACCGGTGGTGTCGGTCGATACCTTGGTCGGGGTAGACAAGTCACGCATAGGGGACGCACTGCTCGCAGGGTTGATCGTAATCCTCATCGCGCTACTATGGGCGCTGGGCAAAAGGCGCTCAATGCCCCCTTGGACATAGGGGCACTCGGGCGTCACCCTCCAAAGGGCTACCCACACTGGACAGCTTGCGCCTTTTTCATCCTTACGCTAAGGCCGCCCGCGACTTGCCAAAAAGAGGTAAGCCACTGACAATGCGGCGATATTGATTGATTTGGGAGACATCTTTATGAGCCACGACGCGGCCAGCATCATGCTGGTGGATGACCACCCCTTATTGCGCAAAGGGTTGCAGCAACTGATTGAACTGTCCGACGACCTGGAGCTGGTCGCGCAGGCCGGCAGCGGCGCCGAAGCCATCAAGCTCGGGGAAGAACTGGACCCGGACCTGATTCTGCTCGACCTGAACATGCAGGGCATGGACGGACTGGAAACCCTGGAAAAATTGCGCGGGGTGGGAGTGACTTCCCGCATCGTGATGCTCACCGTCTCCGACGCCGACGAAGATGTGATTGCCGCCATCTCCCGGGGCGCCGACGGTTATCTGCTCAAGGATATGGAACCGGACGAACTGCTCACCCAGATCGAGCGCGCCCTGCAGGGCAAGATGGTGATGAGCGAAGCCGTGACCCAGGCCCTGGCCACCGCCATCCGCAAGCCCCAGCCCAACAACGAAGCCAAGCTCGACAGCCTGACCGGGCGCGAGCTGGAAATTCTCAAACTGATCGCCAAGGGGCTGAGCAATAAACTCATCGCCCGGGAGCTGGACATTTCCGATGGCACGGTCAAAGTGCACGTCAAACATCTGCTGAAAAAGCTCGGCCTGCGCTCACGGGTGGAAGCCGCCGTGTGGATGATCAACCAGGAAAAGAGTGACTGATGGCCTGCTGCGACGAACCCCAACTGATTCCGGTTCAGGACGCCATCGCCCGCATGCAAGTGGCGGTACAGGCGGTGACCGACACGGAGACCGTTTCCCTGCCCGAGCTGCTCGACCGGGTCACCGCCGAGCCGGTACACGCCGGCTTTAATGTCCCCGGCTACGACAACTCGGCGATGGATGGCTACGCTCTGCGCGCCCAAGATGCCGGACAAGTGTTGACGCTGGTCGGACAATCACTGGCCGGGCATCACTTCGACGGTGAACTGAACGCTGGGCAATGCGTACGCATTACCACCGGCGCCACGATTCCCGCCGGTGCCAATGCGGTGGTCATGCAAGAGAATACCGAAGTCGACGGCGATAGCGTTCGCGTGATGAAAGCGCCTGCTACGGGCGAGAATATTCGTCGTGCCGGCGAGGACATCACACAAGGCCAGGAAGTGTTTCCCTCCGGTTATCGTTTCGGTCCCGTGGATATTGCCCTGCTCGCTTCCCTGGGCTTGGCCGAGGCCTCGGTCAAGCGACGCCTCAAAGTCGCGGTGCTGTCCACCGGCGATGAACTTACTCCGCCGGGACAACCACTGAAAGATGGCCACATTTACGACAGCAACCGCTACGGCCTCATCGCCATTCTTCAACGCCTGAACGTCGAGGTGCTGGACCTGGGCCTGATTCCCGACCAGCCGAATCAGATCCGCGCCGCTTTCGAACGCGCCGGAGCAGAAGCCGACGCCATCATTTCCAGCGGCGGTGTGTCGGTAGGCGATGCGGATTATGTCAAAGACATTCTCGGCGAGCTGGGGGAAATCGGCTTCTGGAAAGTGGCCATCAAACCCGGAAAACCTTTCGCCTTTGGGCACCTGGGTAAGGCGGTATTTTTCGGCCTGCCCGGCAACCCGGTGTCCTCCATGGTCACCCTGCACCAGTTGGCGCTACCCATCCTGCGCACCATGGCCGGCGAAGCACCGGAACCGCCTTTGCAGGTGACTGCCAAGGCCGCCAGCGGCTACAAGAAAAGCCCGGGCCGACAGGACTTCCAACGCGCGACCGTGCGTTGCATCGATGGCGAAAACCAGATCGACAGCAACGGCGCCCAGGGCTCCGGTGTACTCACCTCCTTCCTCGGCGCCAATGCCTACGCCGTGCTCGAAGCCGAACGAGGCAAAGTCGAAGCCGGCGAGCCCGTCACCGTCATTCCCTTTGATCGGTTTATTACCTGATTAAAGCGGCACCACATGGGTGCCCTACTTCAGCGGCAATGCCACCTCATGACGGCGGATGCGCGCTCCGCGCTCCAAAACGTCGGACCGATCCGCCCTACGGATAGCTCGGAGGCCGCGTAGGGCGGATAAGGCCGGAGGCCGCATCCGCCATGATCGAACGCAATGCGCTATCTAAGACAAGACTTCATATCTGGCAACGGCGGATGCGCGCTCCGCGCTTATCCGCCCTACGCCAGGTTTTTAACCAGCAGGGCGGTTTCCGGGTCGCAATCCACCGGGAGTTGCAGGCGGACGCGGTGGCCCGAGCCCGGGGCGCGTTCTATCGGGGTGCCGGCTTTATCCTGCAGCGCGCTCAGCTCAAAGGGGTGATTGCCTTCGGGCGTCAGCAGGTACAACCGCTCCCCCACAGAGAAGCCGTTTTTGGCTTCGACTTCATACCACTCTCCTACCCTCGCCTTGGGCTCGGCCACCCACTGCTGGGCACCGTTGTGGTGCGCACGCTCCAGGTTCTGCAGGGTTTCGGGGCGGGCGTGGCGGTCCAGCAGGCCGGCGGTGTAGCCTCGGTTGGCCAGGCCTTCCAGCTCAAACAGCAGGCTCGGGTCAAAGGCTTTCCCGGCGACGGCATCGCCGATGGCGCGGCGGTAGACCTGGGCGGTGCGGGCCACATAGTAAGGCGACTTGGTGCGCCCCTCGATTTTGAGCGAGTGCACGCCCATCCGGGTCAGCTGCTCCACATACTCCACGGCACGCAGGTCTTTGGAGTTGAGGATATAGCTGCCGTGCTCGTCTTCATCCATCGGCATCAGCTCACCGGGGCGGGTCTTGTCCTCGATCACCACGGGCTCCCACTGCCCGATTTCGTTTTCCCGGGCGGGCCTGGCCTCGTACTTCCAGCGGCAGGCGTTGGTGCAGGCGCCCTGATTGGGGTCGCGGTGGTTGAAGTAGCCCGAAAGCATGCAGCGCCCGGAATAGGCCATGCACAGGGCCCCGTGTACAAAGACTTCCAGCTCCATGTCCGGCACCTGCTCGCGGATTTCACCGATCTCCTCAATGCCCAGTTCCCGGGACAGGATGATCCGCTCGATGCCCTGCTCCTGCCAGAACTTGACCGCGGCCCAGTTGACCGTATTGGCCTGGACCGATAAGTGCATGGGCATATCAGGAAACTGCTGGCGGACCAGCCAGATGACGCCGGGGTCGGAGACGATCAGGGCGTCTGGCCCCATATCCACCACCGGCGCCAGATGCTTGATCAGGGTGCGGACCTTGTTGTTGTGTGGCGCCACGTTGGTCACCGCATAAAAGCGTTTGCCCAGGGCATGCGCCTCGCTGATGCCCTGGGCCATGGCCTCGTGATCAAAGCTGTTATTGCGCACCCGCAGGCTCATGCGTGGCAAACCGGCGTAGACCCCATCGGCACCGTAGGCAAAGGCCAGGCGCATGGCACGCAGGCTGCCGGCGGGGGACAGAAGCTCGGGGGCAAACAGGGACATTGGGCAAAGATCCTCAGGAATTGGGCATCACAGCGGGCAAAAACCCGCGCATACTAACGGCACGCGCACGCTAAGTGGTTGATTTGACTCAAAACTGCCACCGAAAAGTGCCAACTACCCATGAGGAGGTAGACGGGGTTATACCTCGGAGCCATAAACCTTTGGCTAAAATTGGACTACAATGAACGTACATTCACACCGAGCCCATTGACCTAAGGCAACGCTAAGGTCCATGGGCCGTTACCCTCTCACCCAACCGGGTGAGCCGAGGTAACCGGGGCCGTTCGGGAAACCGGGCTGCCTCCCGCGCTTGGAAAGGTGTTTCTATGCTGACTGACTCTTTTGATCGGCGCTTCAGTTACTTGCGCCTGTCCGTTACCGAAGTGTGCAACTTTCGGTGCGACTACTGCCTGCCGGACGGGACCGATTGTGGCCCCGATGCCCGCGCTCAGGACCTGACCCTCGACGAAATCCGCCGTCTGGTGAATGCCTTTGCCCGCTTGGGCATGCGCAAAGTGCGCATTACCGGCGGCGAGCCCTCCCTGCGCAAAGATCTGACCGAGATCATCCGACTGTGCAAGCAGACCCCCGGTATTGAAACCGTGGCCATGACCACCAATGGCTACCGCCTGACCAAGGACATCGATGCCTGGCACGCGGCAGGCCTGGATGCGCTCAACGTGAGCATCGACAGCCTGGATCACGCCAAGTTTGAGATGATCACCGGTCACAACAAGCTGCAGGAAATTCTCAAGGGGCTGGAACGTGCGGCCGAGCTGGGCATTCCCAACATCAAGGTCAACAGCGTATTGATGAAGCACTACAACGACGATGCGCTGGATGACTTTATCGACTTTGTGAAAGACCGGCCCATCACCCTGCGCATGATCGAACTGATGCAGACCGGGGACAACGCCGAGTTTTTTGATCGCCACCACTTGAGCGGCGACCGGGTGATCGAGCGGATGCGCGCTCAGGGTTGGGAGGAGCGACTGCGCGGCCGGGACTCCGGCCCCGCCCGGGAATTCTGGCACCCGGATTACGCCGGCGGCATCGGCATGATCATGCCCTATAGCAAAGACTTCTGCGCCACCTGCAACCGTCTGCGCGTCTCCAGTCAGGGGCAGCTGTTCCTGTGCCTGTTTGTCGATGAGCACCAGAGCCTGCGCCACCTGTTGCAGTCCGATGATCCGGAGCCGGTGATGGCGTTTTTGCGGGAAGCCATCAAGGGCAAAGATTTCAGCCATCACCTGCACGAGCAGAACCCCGGCTCGACCCGGCAGCTGGCGATGATCGGCGGTTAAACTTTTACCTGATTCAATAGATTGTTACGGAGTAGCTGTTAATGGCACACGCCTTACCATCGGAAATGAAACCCCTGAACATTGCGGTTCTGACCGTTTCCGATACCCGCACCTTTGAGAACGACACCTCGGGTCAGTACCTGGTGGACGCTCTGCAGGAAGAGGGCCACACCCTCGCTGACCGCGCATTGCTGAAAGACGATATCTATCAGATTCGCGCCCAGGTCTCTGCCTGGATCGCCGATGCCAAGGTGCATGTGGTCCTGATCACCGGTGGCACCGGGTTTACCGACCGGGATTCGACCCCCGAGGCGATGAAGCCGTTGTTTGATAAAGAAGTGGAAGGGTTTGGGGAGATGTTCCGGCAGATTTCCTGGGGGGAGATTGGTACGTCGACCATTCAGTCTCGAGCATTGGCGGGGTTGGCGAACCATACCTTGATTGCCTGTCTGCCCGGGTCGACCGGGGCCTGCCGCACAGGGTGGACGAAGTTGTTGCAGCCGCAGTTGGATGCTCGGCAGGGGCCTTGTAATTTTGTGGGGCATTTGGTTCGGTAGAAGAATCGGCTTGGGTTGCGGCGGATGCGCTTCGCTTATCCGCCCTACGCGTAACTCAGGAAGTGGTGTAGGGCGGATAAGCGCAAAGCGCGCATCCGCCGTTACCATTGCTATACGCTACTCCCCCGTCGCAATAATCCCCAACTCGCTATACACACTGCGCAACACATCGTAATGCTCCTGAATGGAGCACCCTTCGTGATTCCGCTTTTTGATGCCCTTGCGGGTAAGCTCAATATGCCACTTGGGCGTTACGCCGTGGCGGGCCAGGGAGTGCTTGACGCAGGCCAGGGCGCAGCCGTCGATGGCGCAGATATCCCGGCCGGATTTGGCGACCTTGACCAGACTCGGTACATCGCCACCCACGCCCGCAATGCAGGACATTTCAGCGTGGCCTTCCCGGTCCATCACCACGGCAATATCGTTCGCCAACTGGGCCACGTTCGAGCGGCCCGAGCAGGCGTAAACCAGCGGTTTCTGTGTGTCGTCCATAGTAAATTCCAAAGCTGACAACGTGTGAAGTTACTTTACGCTGACTGCACACATCCGCCTTGACGTAAATCAACTGAGCCTCAGTCGAGGCTCAGCCGCACTTGGACGCGCCGCAATTGAGGCAGGTTTTGCAACCATCCATGATGATCACCGCTTTGGTATGGCACTTCAGACACAAGGTTGCGGTCGGCGGAAACTCATCACTGCCATGCTCGATGTGATGCTTCTGCTCGTACTCCACCTGCTTCTCCTTGAGCACCTCCCGCTGCGCTTCAGAAAGTGCTTCATCCTGGATCAGGCCGATGCGCTTCATGTGGGTTTCGATGGCGTCGCCGATTTCCGCTACCAGCGAGGGCATAAAGCGGCCGCCGGATTTGAAGTAGCCGCCCTGCGGGTCAAACACCGCTTTCAGCTCTTCCACCAGGAAGGTCACATCACCACCCTTGCGGAACACCGCGGAGATGACGCGGGTCAGCGCCACCACCCACTGAAAATGCTCCAGGTTCTTCGAGTTGATGAAAATCTCGAAGGGGCGGCGCACTTCGTGGTCGGTGCCCGGGTTCAGCACCACATCGTTGATAGTGATATACAGGGCGTGGTCGGACAGCGGTGTCTTGATTTTGTAAGTGCTGCCTTCGAGGGTTTCCGGGCGCTCGAACTTCTCGTGCATGCGCTCGATGTCCGGCTCTTTCTCGGGCTCCGGCTTTTTGATGGAGAAGCCGGTGATTTTTTTGTCAATAACTTTGGCGTTCATACAGACTGCTCCAATTAAAACTTGCCGTAATAACCTTCTTTCAAGGCCTCGTACAGGTTGGCGGCGGTGTGCATTTCGCCGTCGTACTCCACCTCTTCGTTGCCCTTCAGTTCGAGCTTTTGACCGTCCTCCAGCTCAAACACATAGGTGGTGTTTTCCAGATCCTGCTCTTTCACCAACACACCCTGGAAGGCTTCCGGGTTGAAGCGGAAGGTGGTGCAGCCCTTGAGGCCCTGGCGCCAGGCGTACAGGTAAATGTCCTTGAACCGGTCGTAGGCGATTTCTGTGGGCACGTTGATGGTTTTGGAAATGGAGGAGTCAATCCATTTCTGCGCCGCGGCCTGCACATCCACATGCTGCTCCGGGGTGATCTGGTCGGACACCACAAAGTACTCCGGCAGACCGCTCTCCCCCGGCTGCGGGTAAGGCTTGGCTTTGGGCTCGACCAACTGGCGATAGCGCAGCAGTTCGTAGGAGAACACATCCACTTTCTCCTTGGTTTTCTTGCCACTGCGGATCACATTGCGCGCGTAGTGGTGTGCAAAACTGGGCTCAATGCCATTACTGGCGTTATTCGCCAGGGACAGGGAAATGGTGCCCGTGGGCGCAATGGAGGAGTGGTGGGTAAAGCGGCCACCGGTATCCGCCAGCGCCGCCACCAGTGCCGGATCTTCCTCGGCCACCTGCTGCATATAGCGGCTGTACTTTGCCCAGAGCACTTTACCGGGCACCTGATCGCCCACCTTGTACTCTCTGGCCAACTCGGGTTGCTTGGCCAACATGATGGGCGTGACCTCAAAGGTTTCCGCCATGATGGGCGCCGGGCCTTTTTCTTTGGCCAGGTTCAACGACTCGCGCCAGCCGGCCAGCGCCAGCTCTTTGCTCACCTGTTCGGTAAAGGCGATGGACGCGGGACTGCCATAGGGGATCGTGAGCATGGTCAGGGCCGAGCCCAACCCCAGAAAGCCCATCCCGTGGCGGCGCTTTCGTTCGATCTCATTGCGCTGCTGCGCCAGTGCCAGCCCATTGATCTCCACCACGTTATCCAGCATGCGGGTAAAGATGGAGACCAGCTTGCGGAATTTTTCCCAATCGAATTCCGCCTGTTCGGTAAAGGGATGCTTCACGCACTGGGTCAGATTCACGGAGCCGAGCAGACAACTTCCATAGGGGGGCAGAGGCTGCTCACCGCAGTTGTGCACGTAGAGCCCATTGGCATCGAAGGCGTTGATGCCTGGAACCTGCACGTCGTAAACGGTTTCGGTTCCCACGGGGGTCAACCCTTCCACCGTCACCATAAACCGCTCGCGGTTCAGGGTGCGCTTGTAGCTACCCAGGGCATTTTTCAGGCGGGTCATTTTGTCGATGTCGGAAAAGCCCACCCGTTCCTTAAAGGTCGGCAGATTATCGCCACTGATGACCAACTCGTGTTGGGCGACGGTGGCATACGCTTGCTGGCCACCCCGGCCATCCGGTAGCGCACGGTGCTGGGCCGGGCGACGATTCTGGTAAAGGCGAGCCGCAATGCCGAGGCGCAACAGCATGCGCTGAACGGCTTTCAATCTAGGCAGGTCGGACTGAGCCAGACGCACGCTGACGCCCTTCTGCTGAGAGCCCTGCACCGAACCATCGGCATCGAAAAAACCGCGCAGGAAGCCGCGATAGAATTCGCTGGAGCGTGTTTCCAACGCGGGGGTAATCACTTTATTGCCGGGCGTCATGCCCAGGTCTTCGGCCAGCTGTTTGATGGCGCCCGTGGCCAGACGGTATTCGCCCCGGCCGGGCATTTCCATCCAACCCCGGAAATCCGCCCGGTGCGGCAGAGTGCGGGCGCAGCGCAGCGCCTCGACCATGACCGGGTGTGCCTGGGGAGAATCACCCACTGCCTGTTGTCCCGGCCACACCGACAGAACGGCTTTGTCGCTTTTCAGCGTACCGTCGCCCACCAGCAAGCCCATCAGGTAGCCCTCTTCCCGGCTACCCTCGCCGGACCAGTCCGGAATCGCCCGGTGGTTGTGCAGGACGATCTGATCGCCCGGCTCCAGTTGCTCAGCGGGCACCCAATCAAGCGTTTCCGACCAGCGGCTTTTGGAAGCGACCTTGCGCACTTTGTGGTCACCGGTCAGTTTCACGGTATAACCTTCGCGCGTGGACAGTTCGAACACCGGTTTATCGCCGGTGACGAAGAAGCCTTCTTCGCCGGACGCGTAGTGGGTGCCGTCCACCCGGGCGGTAAATGGGCGCCCCACCAGTTCACCGACCTGGCGCGGCCCCTCCGCGGTTTGAACCCAGGTATCGGCGGTAACGCAGGGATTGGTCGCGCGAATGTCTTCACAGAACCAGTTGTTGTTCCACTGGTTGACCCGATCGATCAGGATAAAGCCGGGCTCAGCGAAGTCGTAGGTGGAACGCATGATCTGGTTCCACAGTTGCCGCGCCGGGACTTTCTTGTAGACCTTGCAGGCGATTTCACCGTCGTCGTTCCGCAGGTATTTGTCGGATACATGATCGAGGCGCCGCCAGACCACCTGTTCGGGGTCATCACCGTCCAGGCCCTCGCGCTTGAGGTCATTCTCGGTGATGGGGAAACTCAGCGGCCAGGTGGCATCGGCTTTGACCGCCTGCACAAAGTCATCGGTAATCAGCAGCGACAGGTTGAACTGGCGCAGACGCCCGGCCTCGCGCTTGGCCCGGATGTACTCGCTGACGTCCGGATGGTGCACATCAAAGGTGGCCATCTGGGCACCGCGCCGGCCACCGGCCGAGGAAATGGTGAAGCACATCTTGTCGTAGATATCCATAAACGACAGCGGCCCGGAGGTGTTGGCGCCGGCGCCGGCCACGTAGGCGCCTTTGGGACGCAGGGTGGAGAACTCGTAACCGATGCCGCAACCGGCTTTCAGGGTCAGGCCGGCCTCGAGGTTTTTGTGCAGAATGTCTTCCATCGAGTCGCCGATGGTGCCTGAGACGGTGCAGTTGATGGTGGAGGTCGCCGGCTTGTAGGCCTGGGCCCCGGCATTGGAAATGATCCGGCCGGCGGGAATGGCGCCGTTGCGCAGCGCCCA
>NZ_DFTP01000103.1:20437-20642 GCF_002381585.1 Marinimicrobium sp. UBA4209 | reverse complement strand
GCGCCGTTGCGCAGCGCCCAGAGAAACTCTTCGCGCCAGTGGGCTTTGCGCTTGGGCTCGATTTCGGACAGCGCCTGCGCGACCCGCTCCCAGGTGGCATCGATGGTCTGATCCACCGGCTGGTCCTGGTGGTCTTTCAAGCGGTATTTCTGGTCCCAGATGTCCTGGGAGGCGGGCTGAAGTTCGACCGCCGACTCGGTGATGT
>NZ_DFTP01000103.1:0-20380 GCF_002381585.1 Marinimicrobium sp. UBA4209 | reverse complement strand
CCTGGATTGCTCTGTCATTCGTCAGCCTCAATAAAGTCGTTGGAATTTTGGGGGCCGCGCTCAGGCGACCTGCACGATACCGGCCATCTTGTGCCAATAGCCGTTGACGTCCTGCGCGGCGCGCGCCTGGGCTTCGCCCCGGCTGGCGGCCCTGAACCGGGCGAGCCACTCCAGGGTGCCCTCGGGCTCCGGGCTGAGGCGCACCGCGTCCACCAGCCCGGCCATTTGCGGCACCTCGGTCACCAGATTGTACCGATCTCCGGACTGGGTCTGAATACCATTGAGCACGAACAGCCGCTCGTCTTCCTGATTGTAGACGGGACGGCCCGACGGGTATTTGATGCAGCACAAGTCACATTGATCTTTGGGCCGATTTTCCGAGCGGGCGGTAAAGCAGCGCGCCGACCAGGCCAGGGGCAGATGCCCAAAGCCGAACACCTCGACCTCAAAGCTGCTGCGGATATCCTCAATATCCGGGTGCCGCAGTATCTCCGACAGCCACTCCCGGGACAGTTCCACCGGCATCAACCAGCGCTGCATACCGAACTGCACCAGTTGGCGCAGGGTCTGGGGGTTGTAGCAGTTGATGGCCGCTCCAGCGACGAAGGGCAGCCCCGCCTCCCGCAGCAGGCCCACCGCGCCGATATCGTTGGCCTCCAGGGCGAATTCACCGTTGTCGCAGTAGCGGCGCAGCTCGCGCAGGTCTGCAGGAGACTCCAGCAAGGTCATGGTGGATAACACCACTTCTTTGCCGGCCTCACGCAGCTGGTGCGCCTGGGCCATATAGTCCTCCAACTTCAGCTCCCGCCGCTTGGGACACACGGTTTCGCCCAGGTAGACGGCATCGGCGTCCGATTCGGCCACCGACGTGTAAAAACGCTGCACCTGCTCCCTGGGCCAGTAATACAGAATGGGTCCGATGGTCAGTTTTAACATTAGCGCCAACTCCTGTGATAGGCCCCGATGGTGGTCTGATGCCCTTCGGACAGTCCCGCCAGGGTGTGGTCCCAGTCCTGATGTACCTGATAGCGGGTCGGATCTTCCAAAAGACGGTCGATGGCCTGACGCCACACCCGGGTAACCTGGCCGACATAGGCGGGACTACGCTGGCGACCCTCGATCTTCACCGCCTTGATGCCATCGCGGTACAGCTCGGGCAACAGGCTCAGGGTGTTGAGGCTGGTCGGTTCCTCCAGGGCGTGGTAGCGCTCACCGCCTACCTCGAATCGACCTTTGCACAGGGTGGGATAACCGGCGTTCTCGCCGCCGGCGAAGCGGTCAATCAGGTAGCCATTCAGGCGGGATTCCAGGACGCCGCGTTTCTCTTCCCAGCGGACGAACTTGGCGGGGGAGCAGGCGCCGGAGTTGTTGGGGGACTCGCCGGTCATGTAGGAGCTGAGATAACAGCGCCCCTCAGCCATAATGCACAGACTGCCAAAAGCGAACACCTCCAGCTCGGTACTCACGGTATGCGCCAGTGCCGACACCTGTTTCATGGACAGCACTCGCGGCAACACCACGCGACTGACGCCATAGGCTTGTTGGTAAAAATCAATGGCCGCCGCATTGGTGGCCGAGGCCTGCACCGACAGGTGCCGCTCCACCTCGGGGTAGCGTTCCGCCGCGTAGGCCAACACCGCCATATCGGCGATGATCAACACGTCCGCTCCGGCCTTGACGGCCTCATCCACTGCCTGTTGCCAACTGTCCCATTGTGTCGGGTGAGCAAAGGTATTGATCGCCACATGCAATCGCCGCCCCTGCCGGTGGGTTTCCCGGGCGGCATCGCGCAGCCCCAGGGTGTCGAGATTGAGACCGGCAAAATGCCGGGCATTGGTATCACCGCGCAAGCCAACATAGACGGCATCGGCCCCCTCTTTCAGGGCGGTTTTCAGCGCGGGCAGGCTTCCTGCGGGACAAAGTAATTCCATCGGCGTTTACCTCTGTTTAAAAACGGTACCTATTTTGGGCGAGTGGCGACGCCCCCCGGGTTTGCTAGCATGCCCGCTCAGGAGGTGCCCCACTATGACTACCATGCAATCCCGTTCAGCAGTATTTCGCCCAACACTCCCCCGGCTCATTCAATGCGCCAAGGTGGCCCAGCCGCTCATCCCCCAGACCATTCGCCGACACACGCTGGGCATCGGTTTGAACCACACTTTTTCAGAGGCTCTGCGCCGGGGTGAACTGGATTTTCTGCGCGGTCGACAGGCGCGGATCACCGTGCCCGATATCAATCTGGACTTCTCGGTAACGCTACTCGGCCAACGGCTGCAGGTTTCGCTCAAGCCTGTGGCGCCCGACGTGACCTTTCGAGCCGATACCCGATCACTGCTGCAAATCATGGCCGGCCAGGTTGATCCCGACACACTGTTCTTTCGCCGCAAACTGGCCATTGAGGGTGATACCGAGCTGGGGCTGGCACTGAAAAATTTTCTCGACAGTCAGGACCCCGAACGGCTGATCCCCGCACCCGCTTATCGCTTTATCAGCCGGACGGTGGCGTGATCGTTCCGATCGGCTCAAAAAAAGGTGCACTCCCTGCACCAGAGGCCTTTGAGTCCCGGTGGCACAGCTGCCAGGGGAATACCAACCGGGACCTCTAGCCTACTGCTCTGGCCGCCCTCGGGATATTCCCCCATGGGTCTACCCCTTTAGAGGAATCACAGTTCACCCCGAAAGTGTGCACAATGGGCAGAACTCTCGTTTTTACAACAATGGCCACATCGCTATGAGCACCTTTGAGCTGAACCACTTCGATGACTTTCTCACTATTGCCCGCTCTCAACCGGAACCACAAAAGCTGATTCTGGTTCTCGCGCGCCGAGAATTACCCACCGGTTATACCGAGCAGCAGGCGCGGGATTTTGAGGACGGACACGGGGGCCATCTGGCGCCGCTGGCCGGTATCGACAAGCGTCCCGACGAACTGGCAGACTTCTCCAGCCTGGTCGAAGAAGCCAAGCAGGCGAGCGATACGTGGGATGCGGTTTTTGTTGCCGCCCTGCCCGGCACGGACAACAAGCTGCCCACCCCCAAAGCGGTAGACGACGCCATCGAAAAAGTCATCCACGCCATTCGCAACGGGATGATCAATAACTTGCTGGCATTCGACCGTTCCGGCGTCCCGATGCAGATCACCCACGGATAGCGCTCAACGAGTCGCGCCCCAGAAATCGAAAGGCGCGCCCAAGACCTGCGAAAGACGCCTCGATGCGTATAATGGTGATAGACCTCCGAAACCCGAGAGCCTCATCACTATGTGCGAACTCCTGGCCATGAGCGCCAACACCCCCACCGACCTGTGTTTCAGCTTTACCGGCCTGACCCGCCGTGGCGGCGAGACCGGGCCTCACAAAGATGGCTGGGGCGTGGCGTTTTACGAAGGCAAAGGGGTGCGCAATTTCCACGACGCCGATGCCAGCGCCTCCTCCCGTATCGCCGAAGTGGTGCAGACCCACCCGATCAAAAGCGAAGTGGCCATCTGCCATATCCGTCAGGCCAATGTGGGGGACATTTGCCTCGCCAATACCCACCCGTTCACCCGCGAGCTATGGGGCCGGTACTGGGTGTTTGCCCACAACGGCCAAATATCGGATTTCGCGCCCGAACCCGGTTTCTACGAACCGGTGGGCACGACGGACAGCGAGGCGCTGTTCTGCGACATGCTCAACCACTTGCGCCAGCATTGCGACCGGCACACACCGACCGCCGAGGTGGTGCAGCGGCTGGTGAGTCTGTCCGAAGGCTACGCCCGTCAGGGGGTCTTCAACCTGCTGTTGAGCAACGGCGACTGGCTGTTCACCTACTGCTCCACCAAAATGGCCAGCATCACCCGCCGGGCCCCCTTCGGCCCGGCCCGCCTGAAAGACGCCGACATGATGGTGGATTTCGAATCCGAAACCACCCCCGACGACATCGTCAGTGTGATCGTCACCGAGCCGCTTACCAGCGATGAGACCTGGGATATCTACCAAGCCGGAGAGTGGCGCTTGTGGCGCAAGGGGGAGATTGCAATGCGAGGGACCAGGGACGCCCTCCCCCCTCAAAGCTGAGTGGCACGGCTTATATCGCTCAGCACTTTGCTTAATACCAATCCATCTAATAAGATATATTTTTAATACATCTTAATACTGATAAGCTTCCCGCTCGATCTGACAGGAGGCTGACCCATGACCCAACCCCGGCACCACGATATTGTAATCATCGGCGGCGGTGCCGCCGGCACCAGCGTCGCCGCCTCGCTGCTGCGTCAGCGCTCGACGTTGGATGTGGCAGTGATCGAGCCAAGCGACACGCATTATTATCAACCGGCCTTTACGTTGGTCGGTGGAGGCACCTACGCGTTGGAGGACACCGCTCGGCCGCAAGCCCACACATTGCCCCACAACGCGACCTGGATTCGCCAGTCGGTCAGCGAACTGAAGCCGGAACAACAGCGTGTGGTGCTGAATAATGGTAATGAAATCCACTATCGGGCATTGGTGGTCGCGCCCGGCATTGAGCTGAATTGGTCGGCCATAGAAGGTCTTCCTGAGGCACTGGGACAAGGGGGTGTCTGCAGCAATTACGATCCTTCACTCGCCCGTTACACCTGGCAATGCATCGATGGCCTGAAGGCCGGCCGCGCCCTGTTTACCCAGCCGTCCACGCCCATCAAATGTGCGGGCGCGCCGCAAAAAATCGCTTACCTGGCGGCCCATCAATGGCAGAAACGCCAGCAGAGTCATCAGATACAGGCACAATTCTACAGCGGCATGGGCGCCCTGTTCAGCGTGCCGGACTTTGTTCCGCACCTGCAGAACGTGGCCATTGATTACGGGATAGGCATCAACCTTAAACACGATCTGATCCGGGTGGATGGCGAAAAGCACATCGCAACCTTTAAAGTGACGGATCAGAACGACGAAACCCACGAAGTCGACGAGCCCTATGATGTTCTGCATGTAACACCGCCACAACGCGCGCCGCAGTTTGTACGCGAAAGCGTTATGGCCAATGAGGGCGGTTGGTTGACCGCGGACCCCCACACTTTGCAAAACCCGGATTACCCGGAGGTGTTTTCTTTAGGCGACGCCAGCTCGCTGCCGACATCCAAAACGGCGGCCGCCGTACGCAAGCAGTCACCCGTTGTGGTCAAAAATCTGCTCGCCTTTCTGGATCAGGAACCACTGAGCGCCCGCTACGACGGCTATACCTCCTGCCCGGTGGTCACCGGTTATGGCGAGGTGATGCTCGCGGAATTCACCTACGGTGGAACCGTAACGCCCACATTGCCCCTGAATCCGTTCAAGCGGTCGCGCTTTTACTGGGTGGTCAAAAAACATCTGCTGCCACCTTTCTATTGGCGTTACATGCTGCGGGGTAAAGAAGGCGACATCGCGCACAAAGAGCGCCACTGACATCCCCCTGTTACTACCGCCGGTTCTTTGCTTAGGACACATCCGTCTAAGCAAAACGGCGGCGTTGCCTTGAGTTTTTGTTAGCCTGACTCACTATCAAAGTCACAGGATCACGGAACCCATTGGAGCCCGACTTCGCATGAACGCCCCCTTGCCACCCTCACCTTTGAACAACGCCCAGCGCCAGCAAATCGACGCCCTACTCCGGGAATTGAACGAGCAGCAACTGGACTGGGTCCAGGGCTATCTGGCCGGCTACCGAGCTGCGTTGCACGCCGGCGGCGAACCATCCGGCGCAAGCGGTTCCGCCGTCACACTGACCATACTGTAC
This sequence comes from Marinimicrobium sp. UBA4209, assembly GCF_002381585.1. Taxonomy (NCBI): domain Bacteria; kingdom Pseudomonadati; phylum Pseudomonadota; class Gammaproteobacteria; order Cellvibrionales; family Cellvibrionaceae; genus Marinimicrobium; species Marinimicrobium sp. UBA4209. The sequence continues at coordinate 14,647 of NZ_DFTP01000103.1, read as the reverse complement.
GGCTCTCAGACCGGCAACGCCGAAACCCTGGCCGAACAGCTGGCGGAACAGGCCCGCGCCCAGGGGCTGGACGTCGAGTGCCTGGATATGGACGAATTCCCCGTCCGGCAACTGAAAAAGACCGAACGGCTCGCCCTCATCACCTCCACCCACGGCGAAGGCGATCCGCCGGATAATGCCCTTGGGTTGCACGAATACCTGCACGGGCGCAAGGCACCGAAGCTCGGTCAGTTGCATTACGCCGTGCTGTCGCTGGGGGATTCCAGTTACGAATACTTTTGCCAGACCGGGGTGGATTTTGATCAACGTCTGGCGGCGTTGGGTGCCGAGCGGATGGTGGATCGCGTGGACTGTGACGTGGACTATGAGGAGGCCGCCGATCAGTGGATGACGCAACTGTTATCGGTACTCAAATCCGAGACAAAAAGCACGGCTGCGGTTGCCCCGACACCCACAGCATCTACCTCCACCGCTGCGGGCCATGATCGCAAGCATCCGTTTTCCGCCCCTCTGTTGGACCGGGTAACGCTGAACGGTCGTGGCTCCAGCAAGGCGGTACACCACCTGGAGTTTTCCCTGGAAGATTCCGGGCTGCGCTACCAACCCGGCGATTCCCTGGGCGTTTATGTGCAGAACGATCCGGAGCTGGTGGCCCGGATTCTCGAGCAGACCCGGCTGGACGGCGAGCAAGCCGTGACGCTCAAGGACGACTCCCTGACACTGCACCAGGCGTTGCAGCATCATCTTGAGCTGACGCGACTGACACCACCGACGGTGCAACAGTGGGCCAAACTGAGTGAGGCCAGCGAGCTTCAACAGCTGACCAACGATAAACGGGGGCTGATCGACTGGCTGCACGGGCGAGATCTGCTGGATCTGCTCCAGGAATACCCCATTGGCGGACTGAGCGCCCAGACATTGGTGGATCACATCCGTCGCCTGCCGCCCCGGCTCTACTCCATCGCCTCCAGCCAGGCGGCTGTGGACGAGGAAGTGCATCTGACCGTGGCGGCGGTGCGATACCAACAACGCGAGCGCCTGCGTGAAGGGGTGGGCTCCACCTGGCTGGCGGATCGCCTGGCGCTGGATGACACCGCGCCGGTGTTTATCGACACGAACAAGAACTTCCGCCTCCCGAATGACCCCAACACGGCCATTGTGATGATCGGCCCGGGCACCGGGGTAGCGCCGTTTCGAGCCTTCATGCAGGAGCGCGAGGCCGAAGCGCATGCGGGCAAAAACTGGCTGTTTTTTGGCGACCGGAACTTTCGCACCGATTTTCTCTACCAGCGCGAATGGCTCCAGTGGCGCAAGCAGGGACTGCTCAGTCGACTGGACGTGGCCTTTTCCCGGGACGGGCCAGACAAGGTGTACGTGCAACACCGGATTCGAGAAGCGGGGTCGGAGCTCTGGCGCTGGATTGAGGACGGCGCGCACCTGTACGTGTGCGGCGATGCCAATGCCATGGCGCCGGACGTGCACGAGGCCCTGATCGACGTGATCAGCACCCACGGACACAAAAGCCGCGACAGTGCCGAGCAATACCTGCGCGAGCTGACCCGAAGCAAACGCTACCAGAGAGATGTGTACTGATGAGCCATGACGATTTGCCTTTAGCCGAACAGATCAAGCGCGAAAGCCGGTATTTGCGCGGCACCCTGCGCGATTCCCTGGCGGATCACGCCACCGGCGCACTGCACGATGAAGACACGCACCTGAGCAAGTTTCACGGTCTCTACCAGCAGGACGACCGGGAGCTGCGCGAAGAACGTCGTCAACAGAAACTCGAACCGCACTTCCAGTTTATGCTGCGCTTGCGGCTGCCCGGCGGAGTACTGACCCCGGACCAGTGGCTCGGACTTGATGAAGTCGCCGACCGCTTTGCCGACGGCAGCCTGCGCCTGACCACCCGACAGACGTTTCAGTTTCATCGGGTATTCAAGGAAAACCTGCAACCGCTGATTCAACATCTGGATTCGCTGGGGCTGGACAGCCGGGGCGCCTGCGGGGATGTCAACCGCAACGTGGTGGCGAACGTCAACCCGCACCTTTCTGCCAATCACGCACGGGTCTATGACCATGCGGTGCAGATCAGCGAACGACTGATGTGGCGGTCGCGGGCTTATGAAGAAACCTGGCTGAACGAGGCGCCAAAAACCCGCGAAGGCGAAGAGGAAGAACCCTTCTACACCTACCGCTACCTGCCCCGAAAATTCAAGGTCGCCATCGCTCTGCCACCCCACAATGATTGCGATGTATTAGCCAACGACATCGGCCTGATCGCTATTGAAGAAGATGGCGATATCGTCGGTTACAACATCGCGGTCGGCGGCGGCATGGGTATGACTTACGGAGAGACCGGTACCTACCCGCGCCTTGCCAGCCCGGTCGGCTTTGTGCCGGCCGATCAGGTGGTGGATGCCTGCGAAGCCATTGCCGCCATTCAGCGCGATCACGGTTGCCGCACCGACCGGGCTCACGCCCGATTCAAATACACGCTCGATGATTACGGGCTGGACTGGTTCAAGGAACGGTTTGCCGAGGTGCACGGAACGCCGCTGGAACCACTGCGAGACTACACCCTCAAGGACAGCGGTGATCAATTCGGCTGGACCGAGGATGATCGGGGTCGGCACCACCTGACGCTGTTCATCCCCAGCGGTCGCATTCGCGATTTCGAGCAACTGAAATTGCGTACCGCGTTGCGCAGCATCGCTAAAATTCATTCAGGCGAATTTCGCATCACCTGCAACCAGAACCTGATCATCGCCGGCGTCAGTGAACAGGAGAAATCAGCCATCCAGAAGCTGGTGGACCACTACGGTCTGGATGATGGAGGTAAAAGCTCACCCCTGGCACGCAACGCCATTTCCTGCGTGGCTTTCCCCACCTGTGGATTGGCCATGGCGGAATCCGAACGTTACCTGCCGGAGCTAAGTCAGAAAATTCACCAGCTGATGAGTGAGGCGGGCATCGGTGGCGAGGTGATTCAATTGCGCGTATCCGGCTGCCCCAACGGCTGCGCCCGCCCCTACCTGGGGGAGATTGCACTCACCGGAAAGGCCCCGGGAAAATACAACCTGTACCTGGGCGCCGATACCGGCGGCAATCGGTTAAATCGACTCTACCGGGAGAATATCGACGAGGCACAGATACTCGCCGATCTGAAACCGCTGTTCGAGCGTTTTGCCCGGGAGCGCGATGCCGATGAAGGCTTTGGGGATTTTCTCTACCGCAGCGGCGTTATCCGCCCCTACAGCGGCCCCGAGGATTTTCACCAGCCATTGATCGCTCGCGGTTGATCCATCCCGCGAAATTGCCCCGTCACGCCCTCTCGAAGGGCTGACGAGGGTCAATCTACCGGCCGACCAAGCTGTTTGAGCGCGACTAAGCGCGTGATGTAACTGATTTTGAGCAGGGTCACGAAGGGAATCAGGCTGACATGTGCGGCCACCTGCCACGCCAACGTCAGGCCATGATAAAACCAATAACCCATGGCCACCGCCCCCAACGAGAGGGCGATGCTCAGCACCATCCCCAGGTGCGCCAGACTGAGAAGCTTGATCGGTTGCATGACATACCTCCCGAGGTATAGACGGTTTTTCACGTCATAAGGATTGGCTCACCCTAAAGATTCATACAATATACTACTTATAGTTTTACCACCCTCGGAGACCTTGTGCAACCGCTTTCCGGTATCGCCCCCCACGACCAGCTCTAGAACGGTGCTACCCTATAAAAACGGACCATAACGACAAAACGGCCATTATCGTTCGCTCAGAATCCTAAGGAGACCCCCATGATCTTTAATCGCTCAGGACTTCACGTCTCCGCGCTTGCCGCGACACTCATGTTGACACCCGTGACTGCAACACTAGCGGCCGAACCCGTCGGGCCAGAGTTGCCCCCTAAGCTGCGCGGTTTGTTGATCAAGGAAATGCGCCAGATAGACCAGGCCATGCAAGACATTTTCAGTGCCATTGTTAAGGGAGAGCACGAGAGGGTGGCCGAGAAAGGCCAGGCCATTCACGACAGCTTCATTCTGAAACAGTCCCTGACACAGGAAGACCGTCAGGACCTGAAGGCCGCTGTGCCTTCGGCGTTTCTTCAGATGGACGCTCATCTGCATGAGCTGGCCGCATCCCTGGCTGAATCGGGTCACTCAGAGGACACGCCTCGGCAACTGGATACGTTCACGAAAATGACAGAAGCCTGTGTCGCCTGCCACAGCACCTACACCACCGACCGCTTCCCGGGACTGGAAGCCCCGGCCGTTCCAGCGGATTGGGTTGATGCTATCGAGTCTGCCGGAGACACATCACATCACGACCATTGATCGGTGGTTCCGTTTGGGATTGGCATCCTAATTTTCTAACGCACACTGAGAATGATCCGCCGGTTCGCGGCGATCGCACTTGACGCAATTTAACCGAGTGCCAAGCATGGAAGCCCGCCCCATTTCAGTGGTAACCCAGGGGCGCTCCACCCAAGGTGGGTTGTGACGAACATGCTGATTGTGGCCGCAGGCCAGGCGCGCCACCCAGTGGTCTTCTTCATCTTTGTGGTAGCCGATGATCGGTTGCTCCATGAATGCTCCCGGGTTACACGCCGTTTTTCAGCAACAGCCGCTTGATATCGCTGATGGCTTTCATGGGGTTCAGGCCCTTGGGGCAGACATGGGTGCAGTTTCCGATGCTGTGACAGCGAAACACGCTGAACGGATCCTCCAGTTCTTCCAGTCGCTGTTTCAACCCTTTATCACGGGAATCGGACAGGAATCGATAAGCCTGCAGCAGTCCGGCAGGGCCAACGTACTTCTCGGGATTCCACCAATAGGAGGGGCAACCCGAAGAGCAACAGCCGCACAGAATGCATTCATACAGTCCATCAAGTTTGGCGCGATCTTCTGGGCTCTGTAACCGCTCTATGGCCGGAGGCGGGTCGTCGTTGATCAGATACGGATGGATGCGTTTGTACTGATTAAAGAATTGGGTTTGGTCCACCACAAGATCGCGAATGACCGGCATGCCCGGTAACGGGCGTAACACCAGCGTATCGCGCCGGTCGAGCACCTCCTCCACCGGCGTAATGCACGCCAAACGGTTAACGCCATTGATGCTCATACCGTCAGAGCCGCACACGCCCTCCCGACAGGAGCGCCGGTAAGCCAGCGTCTGATCCTCGGCCTTCAGGTGTTCAAGCACATCGAGCACCATACGCGACCGGAATGGATCATCAATCGAATACGTTTGCATGTGCGGCGCTTCATCGTACTCGGGATGATAGCGGTAGATGGATACTTGAAGCATGGCGTCTACCTCTCTGATCGCGTGATTTTTCGGTCAATGTTCCGGCTTTTCGGGTTCATTACGGAATGGCGCTTCGAACCAATACAGGCGTGGCTGATCGGCGCTGGCGTCAACATCGCCGTGCCTATTCTGCGAGGCTCCGGTCATCACTCGACGCAACAGGTCCATGCGGAAGGCGCCGGCGAGCACATCAGGGCGACCATTTCGGTTCAGATCGGTGACAACCATCGGGACCAACCCGTGACGGTTACCGGCCAGCGGCCGTGAACGGAACGTCTCATCACCGTTATTCTCAAACCATACCATGGATTGTCGCCGAGGATCGTCCCAGTGGTTCACCCAGCTACTGACCAGTACATCCTGATGACCATCGTTATTCATATCGGCAACCGTCGCTTTGGCCGCACCGTAGTACCTGGCAATGTTACGGTACTGAAACTGCAAATCACCGCGATTTTCGAGCCACTGAACGCCATGGTACGGCTTGGGCTCGTTCTGGGTATCAAAGGCGTCGCCATTGGTCATCAATAAATCGGGCCGACCATCGCTATTGAGGTCGGCCACTTGCAATTGCGTAAAGCCGTACATCGGATGTGGGGCTCTTGCGAGCTCCATGGTGCGGTACTGCCCCGCACCTTCGTTGATAAAAGCGATCACGACTTCATGTTCCTGGGCCACCAGAGTGACGAGATCCTGAAGGCCATCGTTGTTCAAGTCGGCCTGAACGATATTGAGGGCGCCACTGAGGTTCAGCAAGTCCTGCCGGACGAAACGCCCGTCCCCCCGGTTGTCGAGCCAGAGCACACCGCCGATATCATTGCCGCCAAACACCGCCACAACCAGATCCAGGAGTCCGTCTTCATTGATATCCAGCACCTGCACATCCGAGATCCGGCCTAAACCGTCATAGAGCAGCCGGCGCTCAAACCGCCCCTTGTCATCTTGCGCCAGCAGAAACAGCTTGCCCGCCAGGGCACCGCTCGGGGGTAACTCACCAAGATCGGCGACCACAATATCCTGCTGACCATTGCCCGTGTAATCCAGCGCCCGAGTCTGAATGGGAAGGGTGAACTGGCCGAGCGTCGTTTCTCGCCATGGGTCCGACGCCGGGTGATTTGATGGAACCTCCAACAAGCGAACTTCGCCTGCCTCGCCGTCGCTGACCAGAAAAGCCGCTGCCGCGTCACTGCCAAAGCGCTCTGGTGATACCGGCTGTAGGTTCAGTATTTGCGGCAGCCGCGATCGCTCTCCCACCACCTTTGCCGACCAGGCCGACGAGTCTGAGGATTCCGTATAAGGAAGGCGTGGCAACTGTTCGGGGCTTGAGCCGTAGTAAAGGGCTTTAATGTGTGGCACAACGTCAGCGGGAATCACCTCCTGACCGGCGCGCCGACGCCCCAAATCGACCATGGTGTCAATCACGGCCGGCCAGCTCCGCTTGGGTAACAAATCCGGCGAAGGCAGTGCATGGCAGCTACCGCAATAGCGCTCGGTTAACGCGACAATTTCTTCGACAGACTTTGGCTCCACCTGGCCTTCGGCCAACGCGTGCAGCGGCGCTAGCAAAGCCAACAGCAAAGTACAGACCGTCACTTGACGCCTAGAGCGCACCGACCATGTCGTTTTGGTTGTGACGTATTTCGAATGAAAGCGTGTGGGTTGCATCGGGCCCTCCTGGCCAACAGCTAACCATAACCGCCGGTCCGACACACTACCCAGAATGGAGTACCGCGGTCGTCAGTCTTCTTTCACCGGGTCTTGGGTGTCGCCCGAACGGAATTCCTGAGCCCGGCGATCCGTGTCATCCAGCAATCGCTGAATGCGCTCTCGCATCAATGCTTCGTGCAACTCCATCTGTCGCTGTTCATTGCGCAGGGACTTGAGCAGTGACGCGGCCATAAACACCATCAGCACCATAAACGGGAAAGCCGCCACAATCGAGATGGTCTGCAGTGCGGTCAGGCCACCGCTCAGCAGCAGTACGCCGGCCACCAATACCTGAATGACGCCCCAGGTCAGTCGCATGGGCCGGCTTGGCGAGAGCACACCCCGGCTGGTGAACATGCCCAGCACGAAGGTGGCCGAGTTGGCCGAGGTGATGACAAACAGCACAATCAGGACCAACACCAAGGCACTGATCCAACCCACCGCGGGGAGAAATTCAAGCATTTGAAACAGCGCCGAACTCATCTCCCGGGTCACCGCGTCGCCCAGCGCTGCACCTTCAAACAGTTCGAAGTACAGCGATGAGCCGCCAAAGGTGGCAAACCAGAGGGTGCTCAGTAGCACCGGCATACCAATGACGCCAACCACGAACTCCCGAATCGTCCGACCTCTGGAAATACGGGCGATGAAGCTTCCCACGAAGGGCGCCCAGGACAGGCCCCAGGCCCAGTAAAAAATCGTCCAGCGGGCCACCCAGTCCTCCCCCGTGTAGGGCGACATCACCAGACTCATACCGATCATGTTGGAAAAGTAATCACCAATGGCATTGGTCATGGCGGCGGTGATGAAATCAGTGGGCCCGGCAAAGAAAACAAACACCAGAACGGCGGCGGCCAGCAGCATGTTGGCGTCACTGACATAGCGCACGCCACTTTCCAGAGGCGCCAGTGAGCAAAGTAAAAACACAATGGCCACCCCGGCCAATATGGCAAGCTGGGGCGTAGTGCCGAATGCCATACCAAACACCGAGCCCATGCCACTGTTGATCTGAATCACCCCCAAACCGAGGGTGGTCGCCACACCAAACACGGTGGATACCACCGCCAACACATTGATGGCGTGCCCCCAGCCGCCATCAACCCGGTCGCCCAGACTGGCGCGAAAGGTTTCGCTGATCAGGCCCGGCCGCTGCTGACGGAAGCGGACGTAGGCAATCGCAAGCCCCACGACGGCAAAGTTGGCCCACTGATGAAACCCCCAGTGAAACAGCGAGTACTGCATGGCCAACTCGGCGGACTCGGCGCTGCGCCCCTCGGCCATGCCCAGAGGCGGATTGACGTAGTGGGTCATGGGTTCGGCGACACCCCAGAACACCAGGCCAACCCCCATCCCGGCCGAAAAAATCATCCCCAACCAGGTAGGGTAGGAAAATTCCGGCGCTTCACCGTCGGACCCCAACCGGATGTTGCCACTACGGCCGGCCCCCAGAGCAATGCAGTACACCAGAAAACCGGTGGTGACAAACAGGTACAGCCAGCCGAAGTGGCTGGTAGTGAAGGCCAGCGCCTGCTCTGAACCACCTGCCAACTGCTCTGGCCAGAAAATACCGAGTACAACAAATGCACTCAACAGTGCCACCGATCCGTAAAAAACCCAGCCGGGTCTGTTCATAAGACGCTCTGCTTCAAAATTTCTGGGGGAGCCAAGTGCTTGATCTGTAGCGAAAAAGCCTAACATGAGCCACTCAAATGACAAACGCAATGATAAATACGTTGACAGTCACCCTAAAGCCTGTAGGATGGCTCGGGTTAGGAAGTTCTGATTTATATTGTAAAAACCTGTTCGATCCCTGCCCGTAGCTAGCAACTCTGTCGCACGTCATCGTCCTGTCTTTTTAAGTAATAGAACCTTTTTAGCACCACCGGTCCATCAGGGCCACCATCAAATGATTTATAGGTACGATTATGTCAGTAGTTACTGGAACAGTTAAGTGGTTCAACGAAGCGAAGGGTTTTGGTTTTCTGGAGCAGGAATCCGGTCCGGACGTTTTTGCACACTTCAGCGCCATCGTTGGTTCAGGCTTCAAAACCCTGGCCGAAGGCCAAGCGGTCAGCTTTAACGTGACCCAAGGTCAGAAAGGCCCGCAAGCCGAGAACATTCAGGCGATCTAAATCGTCTGCTGACACAGCCCGTCGCCGACAACCGAAGGCCGACGGATTGTGTTCTTTCAGGGGTTACCCCTGAATCAAAAACGGCGCCCCTCACAGGGCGCCGTTTTTTTGTGTTCAATTTTCAGAGGCACGGTTACGAATTAGTAACAATCGATCGCTGGGTGCACGCTGATCCGCTTTCATTTTGTCGGTGTCCATGGAGGGAATACCGTCTTCCACCCGCAAGAAATCCTTGAGGATATCCATACGGAACGCACCGGTAATGATATCCAGGCGACCATTGCCGGTGATATCCACCAACTCCAGAGGCACCACACCGCGGTATTCATCGCTGATGGGCCGAGGCTGGAATGTCAGGTCGCCAGTATTTTCATACCAGATCAGGGACTGACGTTTTTCATCGTCCCAGTAATTGGTCCAGCTACTGACCACAATATCCGGATCGCCGTCGCCATCCATGTCCGCCACCGCCGCATTCGCAGCGCCATAGAAACGGCCGATGTCGTGGGCGGCAAACTGCATATCGCCTTTGTTTTCGAGCCACTGAACACCGTGGTAAGGCTTGGGGTCGGTTTGGGTATCGAAAGCATCACCATTGGTGAAGATGATGTCGGGCTTCCCGTCACGGTTCAGATCCTCAACATTCATGCTGGTGGCACCAAACAACGGATGCCCGGCACTGACCAGATCCACCCGTTCAAACCTGCCGTCGCCCTGGTTGACAAAGGCGACCATGGTTTCATATTCCTGAGCTAGGAGTGTGATCAGGTCCATTTTGCCATCGCCGTTGAGATCCGCAGGCGTGATATTGAGCGCACCACTCAACCCCAACAGAGGTCTTTTCTGGTAATCGCCACCGCCCTGATTCTCCAGCCAGAACACCTCGCCTATGCCGGCACCACCAAACACCGACACGGCGATATCCAGATCGCCATCGTCGTCCAGGTCCAGCGCCTGCACATCGGTCACACGCCCGAGCTGATGAATCAATAGCTGTTTTTCGTAGCCGCTCTTCGGCGTCTGCTGCAACAGAAAAATTTTGCCCGCCAATACCCCACTGGGGGCAAATTCACCGAGATCGGCCACCAGAATGTCCTGCCGGCCATCGCCGTTAAAGTCGACGGCTCGGGCCGTTATCGGCAGCTCAATCTCGGCAATGGTGGATTCGCGCCACTGTGGGTTTTCACCTCCATCGGTTTGCAGCAGGCGCAACTCGCCGCGCTCGCCGTCGCTGACCAGAAAGTTGAACTTGGCATCATTGTCCAATGCCACCCGCTGGATATTGAGAATTTGCGGAATGCCAACCCCATCACCCACTCGCTCGGAGGACCAGCTCATGGCCGGATGGGGGTCATCAATATAGGGGAGGCTGGCCAACTGCTCGGGGCTGGACCCGTAATAGAGCGCCTTGATATGGGGCACGGCGTCCGCCGGGATCACGTCCTGACCGGTGCGGTTTTTGGCCAGCTCCACCATGGAGTCGATCACCCGCGGCCAACTGTGCCGGGGCAGCAGCGAGGGCGAGGGCACCTGATGGCAGCCACCGCAATAGCGCTGCGTCAGCGCCACCACTTGTTCGCGGGATAGCCGCTCTTCGGGCTGGGACGGGCCGGGTTGGGTCTGGGGTTGGGGTTGGACCTGGGCCAGCACCGGCGTTGAGATTACCGCGCCAAGCACCATCAGGCCGACCCGTAAGCGTCGGAGGATGCCGTGCCATTCGGTGGTAAAAACCAGTCGGTTCCTGAAGAGGGTTCGATGCATAACCGTAGTGCCGCTGTGTTTGTTGGGTCCCACAATGATAAACGGCTCCGAAGGCCTCTCCGGCGCCGTTTATCATTGTGAGGCCCAGTGTACACCAGGCCGGGGCACGACTGAACGCGCCCCGACGCTCAATGCAGACTGTTTACGGCCTCAGTGACCGGTTGGTTCAGCCCCTCCCGGCGGTGGATGACCTCCCCGTCGGCGTTGAGCAGTGCAATCACGTTGCTGTGGTCGTAACCGCCACTGGGATTTTTCCGGTAGCGGATACCCAGCAGCGCCGCCAGGGTGCGCACATCCGCCGCCGAGCCGGTGGCAAAGTGCCAGGGCGCCTCCGTGGCCCGGAAATTGTGGGCGTACTCATTGAGCACCTCGACGGTGTCATTTTCCGTATCGAAACTCACCAACAGCAAGGTCACGTTGTCGCGCTGCTCGGCGGACAACCCCTGATGGATGCGACGCACATCTTCCACCAGCACCGGACAGGCCGTCGTGCAACTGGCGTACATCATGGTCACAATCACCGACTGTCCCGCCAGATCACTCAGGCGCAGTGTCTCGCCCCGGTGGGTCTGCCACGTGGCATCGAACTGATGCAGCGAGCCCTCCGGGATGTCACTGGCCATTCCCAGAGGGGTATGGTGATTATGGTGGCCGTGATGGTCGTGACCGCCGTGGTTCGCGTGGTCGCTGGCAAGCGCCAGTCCAGCCAACGCCCAAAGGCCCAGAGCGGCCAGCCAATGCCAGGCCTTTGTGAAACCGTTCATGTTCATTCAGGTATCCTCAATCAGGGGTAAACGCAACGGAAGCCGAGGTTGCTGGCGGTGGTTTCCGGAGCGTGGTTGCTGCGCATCTGGTAGCGCAGCAGAGTGGCGTAGTGAGCGCTGTCGTAGCGCAGTATGAGCCGGCCGGTATCACCGCAGGAACCACCGCCAAAATCCACCCGGAAGCTTGCCACCCACTCGGTGCGGCGCTCCCGGTCGAGCAGCACCGGGTGTTCAAAATTGCCCTCCGGTACCACCACCGGCTCGGCCGCCAGGGCGGTGACGGTGCCGGCCAACAGGAGCCCGCCCCACAACCATTGTTTACACCACCCTGACATCTCGCTCTCCTCCTACTGTGCCGGTGCGGCAATCAAGGCGCCGGCGGCGCCGCGCTCGGCGTCGTGGAACTCGTGATCCACCAATTTGTACAGCCCGTCTTCCGGAACGATGAACTCCATCACCGCACCGTTACTGGCTCCCAGAAGTACGGTCTGCATACCGCGCCACTCGTTCTCCAGATTGCCCTCGTACCAGACCCGATCAAAGATGGCACCGATCACGTGGAAGCTGGAGGTGCCGTTGGGCCCGGCGTTCAAAACGTAGAGGCGCACCCGGTCACCTTTTTTGGCGCGCAGGGGCTGATCCATCAGGGCGGACACATGACCGTTAAAGGTCACGTGGCTGGGATTGTTGGCCATGGCAGCCTGGTGATCATAAATATAGGACTCGCCCACCTGCTGCAGATAGAACTCGGACTGGGTAATCACGTATTCGTGATCGGCTTCCGTGGGGTAGCCCTCTTTGGGGGAAACCACCACCGCGCCGTACTGCCCCATGGCGGTGTGCATCAACACACTGGATGTACCGCAGTGGTACATGTAGACACCGGGATAGTTGGCCACCCATTCGAACTGGATGGTTTCCCCTGGCGAGATGCTGCGCCACTTATCATCGGCCGCCACGGTGCCGCTGTGAAAGTCCATGGAGTGAGGCATGGGGGAAATGGCCGCCTCCGGTTTCTGGTAGGGGTTGTCCGCCATCTGCCGGTAGAAAGGCGCGGCGCCCTTGCCGGGCTCGGACACCAGCACGGCCTCGTCGGAGCGGTTTTTCATGGTAAACACCACCCGGTCGCCCTCGCGCACGTGCAACACCGGACCAGGCACGCTGCCGCCAAAGGTCCAGGCGGTGTAACTCACGCCCGGGGCCACCTCCACTTTCTGGGACAGGGTGTCCAGCCGGACCTGATGGGTTTTGTTGCCGGCGTAGTCGAGCTTGGCCAAATGGGGGGACGCGGTCATGGTATCGCCCACCACCGCATCGCCCCGGTAATCCTCACGGAACACTTCGGCCTTGGGCATGCCGTAGACCTTGCCCTCGACTTCAAACTCACCGGCGGTGGCCATGGGCCCGGCCTGAGAACAGCCTACTAACGCCGCCAAGGCACTCACGCTCGCCCCCAGGGCCATCATTTTCATCATCTGTTTCATCGTTAAGTTCTCTCTATCAATTAATAAAATGGGTACCGTTAACGCAATGCACTGATATTGGCTTCGGATAGGGTCAAATCACTGCCGTTGAGATCCGACAGGATGTAGGCCACCAGGTCGGCAATATCCGAATCACTGATGTGGGCCATGGACGGCATCACACTGTTGTAGGATTTTCCGTTCACCGTCAGCGGACCGGAGACGCCCTTGACGATGGCCTGCGCGATATAGTCGGGGTTGCCGGACAGATTGGCGTTATCGGCCAGGGGAGGAAAGGCGCCGGGAATACCGGCACCGGCGGGCTGATGGCAGGCCTGACAATTCATCTGATAAACGGTTTTGCCATTGGCGGGGTCGGCGGCGTAAAGGTTGAGGCTGAGGCTCGCCAGAGCCCCCAACAAACAGCGGCCAAAGAAACCACGGCGGGACAAGGAAAAGGCGGGACGATTCATGTAAACACCTCGATCTGTTACCGGGAAAATCGCACCTGTTACGATTTCCCACACAGCTTCATCAGACCAGAAATTCAGGTGCCACACTATTGCGCCGATGGGTTATTCGGCGCCCCTCTGAAATGCCCTATTGGGGGTAGACGATGGGGATTGGGGAGTATTCCCGTAGGCTCAAGGGCGCAAGCGCCGTAACATGGAGGTAACAACCCATGAGAGCAGCAATCCTGAACCAACACTTCCCCGGGAGGAGTTTCATGACCGATCACCGCCCGACCTACGATTGGGACCCTCGCAGCGACACGGTTCTGGATAACCCCGTCGCCAGCTTCGATGACATGCGCCAACGCTGCCCGGTGGCCCTCAGCGAGTACATGGGGTGGTCCGTGTTTCGCCACGAGGATGTGCTGGCAGTGGTGACCGATCATGAAACCTTCAGTAATCAGGTCTCGCAGCACCGCTCCGTGCCCAATGGACTGGATCAGCCCGAACACACGCCTTACCGCACACTGATAGAGCCCTTTTTTACCGATCAGCGCATGGCGTTGTTTGAGCCGGAGTGCCGCGACATTGCCGCCGAGCTGGCTCGAGCGATCGCCGGACGAAAGCAGGTCGATATTGTGACCGAGTTGGCGGAGCCCTTCGCCTTGCAGATCCAGTGCGCCTTTCTCGGTTGGCCCGACAGCCTGCAGGAGCCGCTGCGCGAATGGGCCCACGAAAACCACGAGGCCACGCTGGCCGGCGATCGGGAGGCCATGGCGGAAATTGCCCAGCGTTTCAGTCGCTATATTCACCAACTGCTGGAAACCCGACGTGAGCAGGGCGATTGGGCGCCGGAAGATCCCACCACGGACATCATGCGCAGTACCATCGATGGTCAACCCATTCCCGAGGAAGACATCGTCAGTATTCTGCGCAATTGGACCGTGGGCGAAATCGGCACCATTGCCGCCTCGGTTGGCCTGTTGCTGAAGTTTTTGGCCGAACACCCCGAGCTGCAGGCGGAGCTTCGCGATGATGTGGACAAAATTCCGGAAGCCGTGG
>NZ_DFTP01000048.1:90347-93473 GCF_002381585.1 Marinimicrobium sp. UBA4209 | reverse complement strand
TGCGCTACCAGACTGCGCTACGCTCCGACTGGGTTGGCCTGTGCCAACGAGGGCGGAATTATAACAGCTGTTTTTCTGCTGTAAATGGGGAATTGGCATTTCTTACGTCACAGATTGACGGATTGGCGGGAGGATGGAGCCCCATGGCGGGCCGCAACTGGTATCATGCGGCCATTATTGTCTGACCCGAATGAGGAATTGACGCGTGAACGCCGCTTTTCGACTTGCTGCTGTAACCACTCTGGCTCTGGTAATGACCGCCTGTGTGGGCCCGCTGGACCGACCCGATGAGCCGGAAGGCCCACAGGTGGATCCCCAGGCGGCCGCCGTGGTCAGTCTGATCGATCAGGCTCGCCTGGCCTATGAGCAGGGCGACTATATGGGTGCCATCGCCGCCGCTGAGCGCGGTCTGCGGATCGATCGGCGCGAGCCCGAGCTGTATTTGGTGTTGGCCCAGAGCTACTTTGACCTGGCGCAGATGGAGCAGGCCCGTCAGTTTGCGGAACAGGGGCTGCGCCATAGCCCGCCGGACTCCCGCCTGTATCAGGCCCTGGAAGCGGTGCGCGGACGCGCAGCCCAGAGCACCGGCACCCTTCGCTTTTAGCCTTCCCCCTGGGCGTCACTGCATGAGATTCGGCTAATATATAGCCAAATCTCATGTACAAGCCCAAACCTATTTCCAATTGGTTTAATTAAGCGGCCGGAAAAACTGGCGATTTTCTGATCAGCGCCGATACTGTAAGTAACTGGTGTTGGCAATCCTCTGGTTTTATCAACCACCAGTTGGGTCCGGTGGACCTTGTCAGGAAGCTTTCCTTATTGTGTACTCCTATCTTGCCGGTGCTTGAAGCACCGGCTTTTTTTGGTGCGGCGCTCACTGCCAGAGGCGCTGCCACCAGCTGGGGCGGGACGAGCGGTCGATGCGACACCCAGCGGATTCCTCCAGAACCTGACCTTCGCGCAGCGGCAACCAGACGGCGCCCTCGCAGCGCTCGGCGCTGAGCTTTCCGGTGGCGCTGTCGATCCAGTCAAAACTCACATCACCCGGCGGCGTGAGGGGCAGCCCCTGAGTGGGCAGGTCCGCCATCATGTCCGCCCAGGCATGCAGGGCGCCGGAGGAGCCGGTGAGCGGGGTTTCCTCGTTGTTGTCCCGCCCGAGCCAGACCACCGCCAGGTGCTGCCCGCTGAAGCCGGCAAACCAGCTGTCCCGGTAGTCGTTGCTGGTGCCGGTTTTACCGGCCATGGCCAGCCCTTCCGGTAACCGCTGGTAGACCGACCGCCCGGTGCCCTCGCGCAGGGCAAGCTGCAGCAGGTACTGCATCTGGAAGCTGGCCTCGGGGCTGAAGCGCTGCTCCATCTTCAACGGATAGCGGCGCAGCGGGTCGCCCTCGGCGGTCAGCACTTCGCGAATCGCCCGCAGCGGGGTATAGACGCCTTCGGCGGCGAGGGTGTGGTAAATACCGGAGACCTCGTAGGGTGTCATTTCCACCGCGCCAAGAAGGATGGCCGGTACCCCGGGGATAGTCCCCTCAAAGCCGGCGGCACGCAGGGTGTCGTACACCGAGCCGAGCCCCAGGTTCATACCCAGCCGGGCGGTGGCCTGGTTATAGGAGTGCACCAGCCCCTGATAGAGAGGCACTTCCCCGTGATCTTCCAAGCTGGCGTTGCGGGGTTCCCACAGGGTGCCATCGCCCGCTTCCACGGTGACCGGGTCATCGCTGATCAGGGTACCGGGGTGATACTCATCCGGACGCTCCAGAGCCGTGAGATACACGAAGGGTTTGACCAGCGAGCCGATCGGACGGCGGGCATCCAGGGCGCGATTGAAGCCATTGAACCGTCCGTTGCGATCGCCCACCAGGGCCAGCACCTCACCGGCGCCCACCGAGGTGACCATGGCGGCGCCCTGCAAGCCTTCAGTGCCGTGTGCCTGCTCCAGGCGGTGTAACCGCTCACTGATCACCCGCTCCAGGCGCCGTTGAATCATCGGCGAGAGGCTGGTGAAGATGCGGAGCCCTTCGCTGCGCAGGTCTTCCTCCCGGTAGTCCCGACGCAGTTGCCGATTCACCAGTTCGATAAAAGCCGGGTAACTCTGCAAGCTGTAGTCCACATCCGGCACGATGCCCAGAGGGGCTTCGGTGGCCGCGTCCAGTTCAGCCTGGTCAATCAGCCCTTCCCGATGCATGACCTGCAAGACCAGGTCCCGGCGCTCCTTGGCCCGCTCCGGGTGACGCCAGGGGTTGTAGTAGGACGCCCCTTTGACAATGGCGATCAGCAGCGCGATCTGCTCGGTTTTCAGTTCGTTCAGGGGCTGACGAAAGTAATGCTGCGCCCCCAGGGCAAAGCCGTGTACCCCCCGGGAGCCACTCTGGCCCAGGTAGACTTCGTTGATGTAGGTTTCAAGAATTTCCGACTTGCTGTAATGCACTTCCAGGAGCACGGACATGATGGCTTCCTGGAATTTGCGTTGCAGGCTGCGCTCATGGGTGAGATAAAAGTTTTTCACCAGTTGCTGGGTCAGCGTACTGCCGCCCTGCACCACCCGCCCCGCCTGCAAGTTGGCCCAGGCCGCGCGCAAAATGGCTGTGGGCGATACCCCGAAGTGGTCCAGGAAGTCGCGGTCCTCCACCGCGAGCAGGGTTTCGCCGAGCAACGGCGGCAGGTCTTCCAGGCGCACCAGTAACCGGTCCTCGCCGTGGGCGGGGAAAATGCCACCGATCTCTTCGGGCTCCAGCCGCATCAGTGGTAGCGGCTCCCCCTGCCCGCCCTGCAGACGGGTGACCCGACCGGCGTCCAACGTCATCCGGAAACGCCGGGCCGGCTCGTCGCCGTCCCAGAACTCAAAGCCGCGGCTGTAAACGTCATAGTGCCGGGTGTTACCCTCAAACCGGCGTGCGTACTGCCCGGGGCCACTGACACGCTCCACCGGCCGGTAACCCAATGCCAGCATTTCCTGCTCAAACAGGTCGGGGGGCAGCGACACCCCTTCGTACAACTCCAACGGACGGGCGTAGACCCGCGCGGGCACCGACCACTTTTTGCCCTCAAATTTCTCGCGCACCACGCCGTTCAGATAGATCACCCAGAGCACAAACAGCAGGGCAATCACGCCCGCCGCATACAGCA
>NZ_DFTP01000048.1:89851-90201 GCF_002381585.1 Marinimicrobium sp. UBA4209 | reverse complement strand
GGGTTCGGGTTTTGTGGCGACGTCGGGTCATAATCGGAGGTCAACTCGTTACTGGTGAAGCCCCGCGCGTTCGGGGCGCTTTCGTACGGGGCGCTTATTTTGCATAATGGTCGGCCAAAACCCAACCGGAAGCGCCACATAGCGCTCAATTTCGGACAGACAGCGAGGCATTCATGAACGATCACTATCACATCTACGGCATTGGCGCGGCTCTGGTGGACACCGAAATCGAAGTCAGTGACGCCGACCTGAAAGCCATGGCGGTCGCCAAAGGTGTGATGACGCTGGTCGATGAGCCCCGCCAGTCTGAGCTGATTGACTACCTGAGCGACCACTTGGTTCATTCCAAT
>NZ_DFTP01000048.1:79562-89814 GCF_002381585.1 Marinimicrobium sp. UBA4209 | reverse complement strand
GCGCCAGCGGCGGCTCCGGGGCCAATACCGTGATTGCCGCCAGCTACTTCGGTTGCCGCAGTTTTTATTCCTGCCGGGTCGCCAATGACGAGAACGGCGAATTCTACCTGAACGACATCAAGGCCGCCGGCGTGGACTATCCCGAGCACCTCGGCAGCGATCAGGGCATCACCGGTAAATGCCTGGTGATGATCACCCCGGACGCCGAGCGCAGTATGAACACTTTCCTCGGCATCAGTGCCGGACTGTCGGTGAACGAGCTGCACACTCCCGCCATTGATGCAGCGGACTATGTGTATATCGAAGGTTACCTGGTCAGCTCCGACACCGGTCGGGCCGCCGCCATTGAGCTGCGCGAGCGGGCGGAGAAGCGTAACACACTGACCGCGCTGAGCCTGTCGGACCCGGCCATGGTGCAGTTCTTCCGCGACGGCCTGCTGGAGATGATCGGCAAGGGCGTGGACCTGCTGTTCTGCAACCGCGAGGAGGCCATGGGCTTTACCGGCACCAACACGCTGGAAGAAGCCGCTCAGTCACTGCAGGATTACTGCCGCTCCTTTGCCATCACCTGCGGGGCGGACGGCGCGCTGGTCTTTGATGGCCGCCACTCTTATCACATTGATGCCCAGCCGGTGAAAGCGGTGGACACCAACGGTGCCGGCGATATGTTTGCCGGTGCGTTTCTGTATGCGCTCAGTCAGGGCCATGAGTATGACGTGGCCGGTCGATTTGCCAGCCTGGCTGCCAGCAAGGTGGTGACCCAGTACGGTCCGCGGTTGCGCCCGGAGCAGCATCAGGAGTTGAAGCAGGCGTTTTTTGGGTAGCAGACCGGGCAGTCCGGGTCGCGGGGGAGTTTGAGTTCGCGCCATTGGCTGGTGGTGGCGTCGAACAGCAGCAGCCGGCCGGCGAGGCTGGTGCCGACACCGGCGAGCAGTTTTACCGCCTCCAGTGCCTGCATGCTGCCGATGACGCCCACCAGGGGTGCCAGTACGCCGCTGCTGGCGCAGTTGAGTTGCTCGTCTTCACTCACGTCGTACAGGCAGCGATAGCAGGGACTGTCATCGCGGCGCGAGTCGAACACCGTGACCTGCCCTTCCAGGCGAATCGCGGCGCCGGACACCAGCGGTGTACGGGTAACGACACAGGCTTCGTTGATGGCGTAGCGCACGCTGAAGTTATCCGTGGCATCAATGACCAGATCCGCCTCGCGCACGCGGGCGGTGAGTGCCTCGCCGCAGAGTTTTTCTTCAATGGGGACCAGTTTTACGTCCGGGTTCAACGCCTGCAGGGCGGCGGCGGCCGAGCGCACCTTGGGCTCGCCGACACGCTCAGTGGTGTGCACGATCTGCCGCTGAAGGTTGGACAGGTCAACCTCATCGTGGTCCGCCAGCCATAACTCCCCAACCCCGGAGGCGGCCAGGTACATCGCCACGGGTGCGCCCAGGCCGCCGAGGCCCACGACCAACACCCGGGCGTTCAGCAGTCGCTCCTGCCCTTCGACATCCACTTCGGGTAACAGGATGTGCCGGCTGTAGCGCAGCAGTTGGTTATCGTTCATCATCGGCCACCTCCTTTGCGGGCCATTGCCCCAGTGTGACTCGGTCGCGTTCGTTCAGGTCCTGCTCGGTGCGCACGGCGCGAAAGCCCCGTACCGTGAACAGCTCTCGCACCGCCGATCCCTGTTCCCAGCCATGCTCTATCAACAACCAGCCGCCGGGCAACAAATGCCGGGGCGAGAGATTCACGATGTGCTCAATGTCCGCCAGCCCCTGGCGTTCGGCCACCAGCGCTGAGCGGGGCTCAAAGCGCACATCCCCCCGGTTCAGGTGCGGATCGCAGTCGGCAATGTAGGGCGGGTTGCTCATCACCAACTCAAACCGCTCGTCCATACGCAGCGCGGAATACCAGTCACTGTGCAGGCAGCGGACTCGCTCCAGCCCGAGACGCTGAGCGTTGCGCCGAGCCAGATCGATCGCCGCCGTGGAGGCGTCCAGCGCGGTTACCTCCCAGGCCGGTCGCTCACTGGCAAACGCCAGCGCGAGGGCACCGGTGCCCGTGCCGAGATCCAGCGCGCGGCCCGAGGGGGCGCTTTCCGTCAGCGTCAACGCCAATTCCACCAGTCGCTCGGAATCCGGGCGGGGAATCAGTGTGCTGGCATTGACGTACAGCGGCAGCGACCAGAACTCCCGTTCGCCCATGATATGGGCAATCGGCTCGCCTTTGCGGCGCCGGGACAGCGCCTGCTCAAACTCGGCCTGCTGAGCGTCGCTCAGTTCGGTTTCCGGCCAGGTGTACAGCCAGACCCGCTCCTTGCCAAGCACCCAACTCAACAATAGCTCCACATCAAGGCGAGGAGAGTCACTTACCGGGCTCAGTTCGATGGCCCGGCGCAGCGCTTCACTGACGGTGCGCATCACTCCGCCAGGGACGCGAGCTGGTCGGCCTGATACTCATGCACCAGGGGCTGTACCACTTCATCGAGCGCGCCCTGAATCACCTCATCCAGTTTATAAAGGGTCAGGTTGATGCGGTGATCCGTCACCCGCCCCTGAGGAAAGTTGTAGGTGCGAATACGCTCGGAGCGATCGCCCGAGCCCACCAGGTTGCGCCGCTCGTCCGACAGGCTTTTGGCAGCGGCCTCTTCGCTCTGGCTTTTCAGTTTGGAAGCCAGCAGTGACATGGCCCGGGCCCGGTTTTTGTGCTGGGAGCGCTCGTCCTGACACTCCACCACAATGCCGGTGGGAATGTGGGTAATGCGAATCGCCGAATCGGTTTTGTTCACGTGCTGACCGCCGGCGCCGGAGGCGCGGAAGGTATCGACCCGGATATCCGCCTTGCTGATGTCCACCGCCTCCACTTCGTCGGCTTCGGGCAATACCGCCACGGTACAGGCCGAGGTATGAATGCGACCCTGGGACTCGGTCTCGGGCACGCGCTGCACCCGATGCGCGCCGGATTCAAATTTCAGGCTGGCGTACACGCAGTCACCGGACACCCGGCTGATGATTTCCTTATAGCCGCCGTGTTCACCCTCGTTCTGACTGATGATTTCGATACGCCACTTTTTCTGTTCAGCGTATTTGCTGTACATGCGGAACAGGTCGCCGGCGAAAATGGCCGCCTCGTCACCGCCGGTGCCGGCGCGAATTTCCAGAAACACGTTCTTGCCATCGTTCGGGTCTTTGGGCAGCAACAGGCGCTGCAGTTCCTCTTCCATCGGCCCCAACTGTTCATCGCAGGCATCCAGCTCCTCGCGGGCCATATCGCGCATTTCCGGATCGGACAACAGAGTTTCCGCCTCGTCGCGATCGGCCTTCATCTGATGGTAGCGCGAATAGCTCTGCACCACCGGCTCCAGCTCGGCGTACTCTTTGGACAAGTCCCGAAACCGATTCTGGTTGCCGATGATGTCCGGATCGGACAACAGCTGGCCGACTTCTTCGTAGCGCTCGGTCAGGCGGGACAGTTTTTCTTCAATGGATGCTTTCATTCGGGTTCGCTTTTCTCTTGAGTCTCGATGTCATCCGCCTGCAGCCCAAACAGTTCGCGTGCCGCGGCGACCAGTTCTGTGCGCCCCTCGGCGCTGGCCTGACGCAAAGCCACACTGGGCGGATGCAATAATTTGTTGGTGACGGCGCGGGACAATTGCGCCATCAACTGGGCCGGATCACCGCCGGCCTCCAGCGCCTTCTGGGCTTTGGTCAGCTCCCGGGCCGCCAACGCTTCAGCCTGCTGCCGATACGAGCGGATGGTGACCGCCGCGTCCTGGGCGCGTTGCATTTTCAGGTATTGGCCGACGCCTTCGGCAATAATTTCCCGGGCCTTGTCGGCGGCGGCCTCCCGGGACTTTTTGTTCTGATCAATGACCGCATGCAGATCGTCCACCGTGTACAGATAGACATCATCCAGCGAGCCCACCTCCTCTTCGATATCCCGGGGAACCGCAATATCAAGCATGAACATCGGTTTGTGTTTGCGTTTTTTCAGCGCCGACTCCACCGCCCCCTTGCCCAACAGGGGCAACTGGCTGGCGGTGGAGGAAATCACAATATCGGCCTTGTGCAGGTGTTCCGGAATGTCCGCCAGCAGAATCGCCTCGGCCCCCAGTTCCTGGGAAATGACGTGCGCCCGCTCCAGGGTCCGATTGGCCACAACCAGCCGGCGAATCCCCTGTTCTTTGAGGTGCCGGGCCACCAACTGGATGGTTTCACCGGCGCCAATAAGCAAAGCGGTGTCTTCTTTGAGATCGGAGAAGATCTGTTGGGCCAGGGTAACCGCCGCGTAGGCCACGGACACCGGATTCTCACCGATGGCGGTTTCCGAGCGGACCCGCTTGGCCACCCCGAACACCTGCTGAAACGCCGAATGCAGCGTCGCCCCAACGGTACCCGCCTGGCTGGCCACAGCGTAAGCGGATTTCATCTGGCCCAGAATCTGGGGCTCCCCCAGCACCAACGAGTCCAGCCCGCCGGCGACTTTCATCATATGCCCCACCGCCTCGGCATCTTCAAAGCAGTAGTAACACCGGCTCAGGGCGTCCTCATCCATCTGGGTATGCTCTAGCAGCCAGGCCAACAGGGCGTGAACCTCGGCGTCGCTGGCGGCGTATATCTCGGTGCGGTTGCAGGTCGAGAGGATGGCGACTTCATTCAACCCCGCCCGCTCGCGGGCCTGCATCAACGCATGCTCCAGGCTGTCGGGTCCGAACGCCACGCGCTCGCGGATCGCCAGGGGAGCCGTATTGTGATTGATACCGAACGCCAACAGGGTCATAGAGTAGGAGCAGGTTTTGCCAGCAAAAGGGACGCCATTGTCCGGCCCTGGAGGGCCGGGCGCAAGGGGCGAGCAAGGAAAACGCTCACCACCCCGGGAATTATCGCCGCAATGGGGCGTCGAAGCCAGCCGGAGAGCAACCCGACTGGCGAACCCGGCCCGCTCTGTTTATGATGCCGGAATAGCCAATCAACCGATGAGACCTTATGAACGCCAGTGTCCCGTTAGTGACCGCCTTGGCGCTAAGTGCGCTGCTACTCGGCTGCGCCCAACAGCCCACAGGGCCCGAGCGCGAGCCAGCGTCGGCCAGCGAACCGGCAGAACCCTCGTCCGACCGCGCGGACGCGGCCCAGGAGCCCGAGCCCCGCGCCGCGCAACCGGCGCCCACTCGCCCATTCACCAGCGATACCCTGTACGCGCTGCTCGCAGCGGAAATTGCCGGTAGCCGGCAGCAGTTTGATATTGCGCTGTCCAACTATCTCCAGCAGGCCCACCAGACCCGGGACCCTCAGGTTGCGGCCCGGGCCACCCATATCGCCCGCTTTCTCTCGGCCAACAACGCCCTGCTCGATGCGGCACTGCTCTGGGTAGAGGTCGCTCCGGACGACACCGAAGCCCAACTGAATGCCGCCCTGGCCCTGGTGCAGAACGGTCGACTGCAGGAGGCCTTCGACCTGTCCCGGAAGCTGCAGGCCAAGGGCGAGCACACCCTGTTCCAGAACATTGCCGCCAGCGCCTCCGAGGCCACGGACACCCAGCGTGAGCGACTGATCGACGGCTACCTGACTCTCCTGGAAGAGTACCCGGAGCACCAGGAGCTGCTGATTGGCACCGGCCTACTGATGCAGCAACAGGGGGACCTGGAGCCGGCCCTGGACTATGCCTCTCGCGCACTGAAGGAAGCGCCGGACAGCGTGGCGGCCACCATCCTCAAGGCCACACTGCTGAACCAGCTGGAGCGATCCGACGAGGCCCTGCAGACGGTGGTGGGAGCTTTGGAGGATAACCCGGAAAGCCTGCGCCTACGGCTGCAATACGCCCGTCTGCTCACCCAGCATGACCTGGCGATGGCCCAGGAGCAGTTTGAGGTGCTGGTACGTCAAGAGCCCCGGGACCCGGATCTGCGACTGTCACTGGGTATTGTCGCTCTGGAACGTGGCGACACCGAGACCGCCCAGACCAGTTTTGAAAGCCTGCTCGACAGCGACGAACACGCCTCCAGCGCCAACTTCTACCTGGGTCAATTGGCCGAGCGGCAAGGGCGCAACGAGGAGGCGCTGCTGTACTACCTACAGGTTGAACCGGGCAGTGATTTTCTTCAGGCCACCATCAACATCATGGAACTGCTGATTGACAGCGGTCAGCTGGAAGCCGCCAACGATCATATGAACCGGATGCGTAACCGCTTCCCGGACCGTGCCGCCGACCTCTATCTGTTCCAGGCCCGGGTTCTGCTCCAGAAGGGCCACGAGGAGTCCGCTGAAGCCCTGCTGGTCAACGCGCTGGAGGCGCATCCGACGCACAGCGACCTGCTCTACTCCCGCGCCATGCTGTACGACCAGCAGGGCCGCCTGGAGGCCGCCGAGCGGGACCTGCGCAACATCCTGACCTACGACCCTCACAATGCCACGGCGCTCAATGCGCTCGGCTACATCCTGACGGACAAAACGGATCGTCACGAAGAGGCCTATGAACTGATTCGCCAGGCCCTGGCTCTCAACCCGGAAGAACCGGCCATTCTCGACAGCATGGGCTGGGTGCTCTACAACCTCGGCCGCCCCGAAGAGGCCCTGCCGTACCTGCAGGACGCCATGAGCGCTTATCCGGATCAGGAAATTGCCGCCCACCTGGGCGAGGTTCTGTGGCAACTGGGCCGAAAAGAGGAAGCAAGGGCCGTCTGGCAGCAGGGTCTGGAAACCGACCCGGAAAGCGAGCTGATACCCGCCACCCGCGAACGCCTGGGCGTCGATGCGGAGGGCGCGAATCAATGAGCCGCGTCCTCGCTCTGACACTGATGCTGCTGGTCGTCGGCTGTGCCCGCCAACCGCTGCAGCCCGTCGAGGACTGGGAGCGCCACCAGGCCGCTGCCCAGCGGCTCAACAGCTGGCAACTCAGCGGCAAGCTGGGAGCGAGGCTCCCCGACAACAGCGGCAGCGCCCGGCTGCGCTGGCATCAGGACCAGAGCAACTACCGGATCGACCTGAGCGGCCCCTTCGGCCAGGGGCGGGTCATCATCGAAACCACCGATAGCGGCGTACGTCTGCGCCAGGGCGGTGAGCCACCCCTGGAGGCCGCCAGCGCCGAAGCCCTGATGTGGCAGACCACCGGCTGGCGCGTGCCGGTGGCGGAACTCACTTACTGGGTGCGGGGCATCCCCGCCCCGGACAGTCGCCATCGGATACTTGAGCGCACCCCCCAGGGGCTACTGAAAACCCTGCGCCAGAGCGGCTGGACACTGCACTACAGCGACTATGAGGCCGTCGGCCTGCTACCGCTGCCCGGTCGCATTGTGGCCGAACGCAAAGACACCCGGCTGACCCTGATTGTCTACGATTGGTCACTCCCCGAATCATGAACCCATCAGTCACCCTGCCCGCGCCGGCCAAGCTGAACCTGTGCCTGCACATCGTCGGTCGACGCCCCGACGGCTACCATGAGCTGCAGACCGCCTTTCAACTGCTGGACTATGGCGATGAGCTGACTTTCAGCCCGAGGGCAGACACCGACATCCATCTGCACCCGGCCATTGAAGGCGTGCCCCTGAAGGACAACCTCATCTGGCGGGCGGCCCAGCTTCTGCGTCCACGCGCCCGGGCCTATACCGGTGTCGATATCACGCTGCTCAAACGCCTTCCCATGGGGGGCGGCCTGGGTGGCGGCAGTAGCGATGCGGCCACAACGCTGCTGGCACTCAACCAACTGTGGGACTGCCAGTACTCCAACAAGGAACTGCAGACGGTGGGATTACAGCTTGGCGCCGACGTCCCGGTGTTTGTCGCCGGCCACAGCGCCTGGGCGGAAGGCATTGGCGAACAACTGGTGCCCATCGAACTGCCCGAACGCTGGTTTCTGGTGGTCACGCCACCCACGCCCGTGGCCACTGGCACAATTTTTTGTCACAAAGATTTGACAAGAGACACACCGCCCATTACAGTAGCGGCCTTTCTCGAGCGGGGCGGCAAAAACGATTGCCAACCACTGGTCAGAGAACTTTATCCGGAAGTTGATAAAGCGCTGATTTGGTTGGAAAATTTTGTCAGCAACGCTACAATGTCCGGCACCGGCGCAAGCGTCTTCGCCAGCTTCGAGAGTGAAACCGAAGCGCGGGAAGTACAGGGAAAAACGCCAACTGATTGGTCCAGTTTTGTGGCCAGAGGCGTCAACCTTTCACCGGTGCACGATCGACTGTTCAATGCATGATGACAGTCGAACATTGTAAAAGCGGTTTCCGTAATCGCTGAAACGACGACTACTGGGGCGTAGCCAAGCGGTAAGGCAGCGGGTTTTGATCCCGTCACGCGTAGGTTCGAATCCTACCGCCCCAGCCATTATTCGTTAACGCGCCGCTGCCTCAGCGGCGCTGTTCGTTTGGGTCGATGCCTATAGCACCTCTCCTACGTGTTTCCCGCGGATCAGATAACGGAACCGGCAACCTGCCTCACCAAGAGCTCAGTTTTCCCTCCATCTGTCCCGCATTGGCTCGACGCCAGACAAGAATACGGCTGTAATAAAGCGGCAATGCAAACAAAAGGTACCGAACGTGACTGAGTTAATGGTATTCACCGGCAACGCCAACCCGGAACTGTCCCAGAAGATTGTGGACTGCCTGGGCATCGACCTTGGAGACGTATCGGTCTCCCAGTTTTCCGATGGCGAAATTGCCGTTGAACTGAACACCAACGTTCGTGGCCGCGACGTATTTATCGTCCAGCCCACCTGCGCGCCCACCAACCGCAACATCATGGAACTGATGATCATGATTGATGCGTTGCGCCGCGCCTCCGCCGGACGCATTACCGCGGTGGTCCCCTACTTCGGCTACGCCCGCCAGGATCGACGCGTTCGCTCCGCCCGGGTCCCCATTACCGCCAAAGTGGTGGCCGATATGCTCGTGGGCGTGGGTATTGACCGCCTGCTGACTGTGGACCTGCACGCGGAGCAGATCCAGGGCTTTTTCGACGTGCCCGTGGATAACGTTTACGGCTCGCCGGTATTGCTGGAAGACGTCGAAAAACAGAATTTTGAAGACCTGATTGTGGTCTCTCCGGACATCGGCGGCGTAGTTCGCGCCCGCGCGGTGGCCAAACAGCTTGGCGTGGACCTGGCCATCATCGACAAGCGCCGCCCCAACCCGAATGTGGCGGAAGTAATGAACATCATCGGTGAAGTGGATGGCCGCACCTGCCTGCTGGTGGACGACATGGTCGATACCGCCGGCACCCTGTGCAACGCCGCCGTCGCCCTGAAAAAGCAGGGTGCCAACAAAGTGGTGGCCTACTGTACCCACCCGGTACTGTCCGGCAGCGCCATTGACCGCCTGGACAACTCGCAACTGGATGAGCTGGTAGTGACCGACTCCATCCCGTTGAGTGAAGCGGCGCGCAACTGCTCACGGGTACGCACCCTGACCCTGTCGCGCATGCTCGCCGAAGCGGTTCGCCGCCTGAGCAATGAAGAATCCCTGAGTGCAATGTTCAACTGAAGAACGGTGCACTCAGCTAACCGCGGCCGACACTACTGTCCGGTCGCTTTTTGAACCCCGCTGGTGATTCTGGTCGCGGATTCCAGCGGATAACATCGAGGACTTATCATGTCTGAAGATTTTAAATTGAACGCCGAAGCCCGAGAAGACCTGGGGAAAGGTGCGAGCCGCCGCCTGCGTCGTCTCGAGGGCAAAGTACCCGCCATCGTGTACGGCGGCAAAGCCAAGAAGCCTGCCTCCATCATGGTCAGCCAGAAAGAACTGACCAAGCACCTGGAGAGCGAAGCTTTCTTCTCGCACATCATTGAGCTGAACATTGACGGCAAATCCGAAAATGTGATCCTCAAGGATCTGCAGCGTCACCCGGCCAAGGGTTACACCATGCACGCTGACTTCCAGCGCGTATCCAAAACCACCAAGCTGAACACCAGTGTACCGCTGCACTTCCTCAACGAGGAAACCGCCAAGGGCGTTAAAATGCAGGGCGGCAAGATTGTGCACAACATGGTTCAGCTGGAAATCAGCTGCCTGCCGGCCGATCTGCCCGAGTACATCGAAGTGGACGTGGCCGACCTGGAGCTGGGTCACAGCCTGCACATCTCTGACCTGAAACTGCCCAAGGGCGTTGAGTCCGTGGAACTTAGCCACGGCGCGGATCACGACCAGCCGGTTGTATCCATCAACAAGCCGCGCGGCATGGCCACTGATGACGCCGACAGCGAAAGCGAAGAAGAAGGCGGCGAAGAGGAGAAGTAAGCCTCACTCGCCCGAAAACAC
>NZ_DFTP01000048.1:79230-79500 GCF_002381585.1 Marinimicrobium sp. UBA4209 | reverse complement strand
CCCCGACGGGCTCTGCCCTCGGGGTGTTTTTCTATCTGAAAGGTGAACCCCCATGGACATGCCCCTACAGATGATTGTCGGCCTGGGTAATCCGGGCACCGAATACGACCGCACCCGCCACAACGCCGGTGCCGACTTTGTCACCGAGCTGGCCTACCGAAACGGCGCGACACTCACGCCCGAGAACAAATTCCACGGCCTGACCGCCCGCATCACCCTGGACGGGCAAGACCTGCGCCTGCTGATTCCCACCACCTTTATGAACCGCAG
>NZ_DFTP01000048.1:78690-79123 GCF_002381585.1 Marinimicrobium sp. UBA4209 | reverse complement strand
CCCACCACCTTTATGAACCGCAGTGGTCAGGCGATCAGCGCCATGGCGCAGTTTTTCAAGATTCCGCCCGAGGCCATTCTGGTCGCCCACGACGAGCTGGACCTGCCCCCCGGCACCGCCCGTCTCAAGCACGGTGGTGGCCACGGCGGCCACAACGGCCTGCGCGACACCATCAAGGCCTTGGGCAACAACAAGGAGTTCAATCGCCTGCGCCTGGGCATTGGCCATCCGGGCTCGGCGTCACAGGTAGTTGGCTTTGTACTGAAAAAGGCGCCCACCAGCGAACAGCAGGCACTTCACGATGCCATCGACCGGGCCATCGACGTGCTGCCACTCGCCGCAAAGGGCGAGTGGGCGAAGGCAATGAATCAGCTGCACACCAAGGTGTAACCAGTGCTTCAGGCTTGGGGGACGGCGGATGCGCTTCGCTTAT
>NZ_DFTP01000048.1:52848-78632 GCF_002381585.1 Marinimicrobium sp. UBA4209 | reverse complement strand
TAAGCGCAAAGCGCGCATCCGCCATTACCACAAACACCCAACTATAACCGTAGGTCGTATTAGGCCCGAAGGGCCGTAATTCGACATTAACGGCAGGCCCTACTCCCGTACAGGCCAGACCTGTATAATCCGGGCCTGTTTTTTTCATTCTCTGGCTGGATATCAATTTCATGGGCTTTAACTGCGGCATCGTTGGCTTGCCCAACGTCGGAAAATCCACTCTTTTCAACGCACTGACCAAGGCGGGCATTGGCGCCGAGAACTTTCCGTTCTGTACCATCGAGCCCAACGCGGGGGTGGTCATGGTGCCCGACCCCCGCCAGGAGAAGCTCGCCGAGATCGTCAAACCGGAGAAGGTGGTCCCCACCACCATGGAGTTTGTGGANNAGCGGCATCGTGCCGATGCCCGATCCGCGTCTCGACGCGCTAGCGGCGATCGTCAAGCCGGAGCGGGTGATCCCGACCACCATGGAGTTCGTCGACATCGCCGGCCTGGTAGAAGGCGCCTCCAAAGGTGAAGGCCTGGGCAACAAGTTCCTGGCCAACATCCGTGAGACCGACGCCATCGCCCACGTGGTGCGCTGCTTTGAGGACGACAACGTCATTCACGTGGCCAACAGCGTCGATCCGGCGGCCGATATTGACGTGATCAACACCGAACTGGCCCTGGCGGACCTGGAAACCGTGGACAAGGCAGTGCAGCGCTACGCCAAGGCCGCCAAGGGCCAGGACAAGCACGCTATCGCTATGAAAGCACTGCTCGAGAAGGTTCAACCCCATCTGGACGAAGCCAAGCCCCTGCGCTCCTTTGGCCTGTCTGACGACGAGCTGGACCAGCTGCGCGAGCTGAACCTGTTGACCGTCAAGCCGACCATGTATATTG
Source organism: Marinimicrobium sp. UBA4209 (assembly GCF_002381585.1). NCBI lineage: Bacteria > Pseudomonadati > Pseudomonadota > Gammaproteobacteria > Cellvibrionales > Cellvibrionaceae > Marinimicrobium > Marinimicrobium sp. UBA4209. The sequence goes on along the minus strand of NZ_DFTP01000048.1, from coordinate 77,749 downwards.
CCAACGTCTCCGAAGACGGCTTTGAGAACAACCCACTGCTGGACAAGGTGCGGGCCATTGCCGAGGAAGAGAAGGCCGTGGTGGTACCCATCTGCAACAAGCTGGAAGCGGAAATTGCCGAGCTGGAAGACGACGAAAAGGCGGAGTTCCTGGAAGAAATGGGCATGGACGAGCCGGGCCTGGACCGGGTGATCCGCGCAGGCTATGAGCTGCTGGGCCTGCACACCTACTTTACCGCCGGGGTGAAAGAGGTGCGCGCCTGGACCATTCCCGTCGGCGCCAGCGCCCCCCAGGCGGCCGGCAAGATCCACACTGACTTCGAAAAGGGCTTTATCCGGGCGGAAGTGGTCGCCTACGACGACTTTGTGGCCTATAAAGGGGAGCAGGGGGCCAAGGACGCTGGAAAATGGCGCCTGGAAGGCAAGGACTACATCGTCAAAGACGGCGACGTGGTGCACTTCCGCTTCAACGTATAAAACCCGCGAATCAGGGTTGACTTTAGGGGTGCAGACAGGGAAAATACGCGCCCTCACCAAGTGGCTAGGTAGCTCAGCTGGTTAGAGCACAGCACTCATAATGCTGGGGTCGGCGGTTCAAGTCCGCCCCTAGCTACCACTTTTGAGAAAACCCGCGCCTTGCGCGGGTTTTTTTATGGGTATTCATCTCCACCTGCCTTGACTTTCCCTCTCCTCGGACACATGTTTGTAACAGGAGGACAGAAAACGGGTTGGCACCGGGAACTCGCGGCCCAACCACGCAGTCCTCTTCCTTGAAGGCCTGGCCACGGCGTGGCAGGTCAGGGTTGCAAACTGAAAAGGTATTGGAGTCACTATGAATATACAGTTGTCCGGTCACCACGTGGATATCACCGACGGCATCCGCGAGGCCGTTGATAGCCGCTTCAAGAAGATCCAGAACCACTACCCCGACCTTGGAGACCTCTCCATGGCCCTCACCGTCGAACGGCACGCACAGGCCGTCGAGGTTACCACCCAGTTCAAAGGCGCTAAGGTGGCCGTACACGCCGAATCCCAGGATCTGTATGCCGCCATTGCCGATTCCGCCAAAAAGCTGGATGCCGCGCTAGCCAAGCGCAAAGGAACAACCCAATCCCACCGTCATGAAAAACCGGAACTTATGACTGAAGAGCCAGAATCCCTCAAAGATTGAGCCGTCCCCCCTGGATCCCTCGCGGGAGGGCCCAGGGGAGTATTAAAGGGGGGCAATCCGCCTTAGACCATTGTAATTTATTAACCGCCCGAGCAATATTTGTGAATAAAGGCCTGATGCTCTGGCAGTTGGTCTGCCGCCGCTGTCACGGCGGCACGCAGCTTTTCCAGCCAAGCACCGCCGTCCACAGTTCTGAACGCCAATAGCGGATCCACACGTTTTGGCCGGTGGTTCTGACCGACATGTACCGCCAGCCAACTATCCGGACCGAAAAGATCAGCGCCGTCCGCGATTAACCGGCCATAAGCGCCAAAGTGGTAAAGCTTGTTCTCCAGAGGTGTCGGTACTGGCATGTCCCGACATTCCCGCCACAGAGGGGAGTCGTCCCGCTCTGTGAGCTTATAGTGCAGAATCAGAAAATCTCGTATACGCTCAAACTCGTTGATGGTTATGCGGTTGTACTCGTCGATGACCGCCGAGTCAAAATCCCGATCCGGGAAGAAGCCGAGCAACCTGGATATAGCCGCCTGAACCAGATGTAGACTGGTGGACTCCAGCGGCTCCATAAAGCCACTGGAAAGGCCAACCGCCACGACATTTTTTTCCCAGAACTTTTCCCTTCGTCCGGTAGTGAACGCCAGCTCCCTGGGCTCGCCGAGGCGTTCGCCATCAAGATGCTTCAGCAAAGTCGCCGCTGCCTCATCGCTGCTGATATGGCGACTGCAGTACACATAACCATTACCGGTCCGATGCTGTAGCGGAATACGCCACTGCCAGCCGGCTGCATGTGCTGTTGAGCGCGTGTAGGGCGTTAGCTCACCTGGCGCACTGGCGACGGTCACCGCCCGATCGCAGGGCAACCAATCGCTCCAGTCCCGGTACCCGACTTTCATCGCCTCACCAATCAGCAAGGCCCTGAATCCCGAACAGTCGATAAACAGGTCACCTTCAATTCGCTCGCCACTGGCCATCTGCACCGACTCCACAAAGCCACTATCAGAATTCAAGTGCACATCGGTAACCGTGCCTTCACGGCGCTCTACGCCTTTGGCTTCAGAGTATTCACGTAAAAAAGCCGCATAGAGGCCAGCATCGAAATGATAGGCGTAATCGTAAGTAGAGAGCACATTGCGGGGATCTTGCACCGGAGGTGCGAATCGATTGCGGGAGGCCGCCGCCCAGGCCATGCTGTGTTCGTGCAACGGTGTGCTGGTCTCCCCACTCTCCCGTGCCCGGAGCCAATGGTGGTGCAGCGAGACGGTATCAAAATTCCGGCCGTGGGGACCGAAGGGGTGGAAATAACTGTGTCCCTGATGCGCCCAGTCGACGAACTGGATACCCAACTTGAACGTACCTTTCGTGCGCCGCAAAAACTCTCGTTCATCCAACCCGAGAACCCGATTGAACAGTCTTATCGGAGGTATCGTGGCCTCGCCCACGCCAATCGTGCCAATTGCATCGGATTCCACCAGGGTGATTGCACATTGCCCTTGCGTCGCGTTGGCGAGCGCAGCAGCCGACATCCAGCCGGCGCTGCCTCCGCCCACAATCACTATTCGGCGGAGTCGACGATCATCAGTATTCATTTGCTGTCATCCTGTCATTTCCGGCAGCATCAACGCCCGGTAGCGGCAGGTGCCACCACCGGCGGCGCCTGCACGTCAAACGCAACCGCCAGGCGCTCGCCATCAGTAAAAGGGACGGTAGAATGCCACAAGGTTGAGGGGAACAGCACCAACCGAGCGGCTTTGGGCTCAACCTCCTTGTAGGCCGGGAGATCAAGCTCAAGTTCCGGCGGTGGTGTACCGAACTGAAGCCAGCCCGCTGGCGGCTGCCCCATCCGCTCCCCCTCGGGCAGAGAAATATAGAGCGCCGAGCTGATCCAGCCCACCGGATGGGTATGACTGACATTGTAACCCTGGGATTTAAGGCGCACCGACCAACTACCGGAAAAGTGGACTCGCCCCCGCAACACCTCCTGTCGGTGGACTCCCAGAAGGGGATGACCAGCCACTGGCTCCGGCAAACGGCTGACGTAGGTCTGCACCGCCGCCTGAACCCGCGCTCTCAAGTCTCTCAGTATGGGTTCGTGACGCAGGAACAGGTTCTGATCGGTTTGCGTTCCGCCACGGACTGACTGCTCTGCATAGGGCGATCGGGCGGTGTGCAGTTGCCGCAGGAGCAGGGTGAGCTGAGCGAGTTCATTCCCGCTCAGGTCCAGCTCAAAGGTCTGTGCACGCCGGGCTTCCTCATCCAGCCATTCGGCTCGAGGATCCTTACGCAACCGCCAGATCAGAGACAGATAGGGCCAGATGACCGACGCGGAACGCGTATTCATATGGCGCAGTGCGGCCCGTTCTGCCCGATCCGGGTCACCCCGACGCAGGCTGTACCGAATCAACGCCATATCACGCACCACATCTTTGACCGAGGTGGTCTGTTCAAACAGCGTGGCTGCGCGCTCATCATCACCCGACTCACTCGCGACAAACAGCTCGGCCACCGTCAGCTGGGGATGCCCCTCAAAACGCTTTTCGGCCGCCTCAAGTACGCGACGGGATCCGATCCAGTCGCGAACCTGGGCAAGACTCCGGAACCATTCCAGCCACAAGGCCAGGTTGTCGGGCTGCCGAGCGCAGGCATCCTTGAAGCTATCGGTAAAATGCGTGGCATCACCACCAGTAAAGCGCAGACTGGCGATACTTTTATGGCCAGCCAACCAGCCGGGTTGCTGCTTCAAAGCATCCTGCAGAAGACCAATGGCCTTATCCCGTTGCCGCTCGGCGGCCAGCGCCGAGGTATAACCCCGCAATACATTAAGGTCATGAGGCGCCAGCTGCAAAACACGCTCAAAGGAGGCCGTTGACGGAAGGCCGGCCAGAAACCGGCTTTGAGCCAACGCCATCGCCGTATCCGCATTTCTCCCATCCAGCGCACAGGCCCGGGCGAAGGCCTCAGCGGCTTCCGGCTCCCACTGTTCCTGATGCAGCGCAAACCCCAACTGAGTCCAGATCGCTGCGCTATCGGGGTATTGCCCGGAAGCAGCCCGCAGTCGCTCAACCGCAAGGTCCGCGCGCCCTTCATTCATAGCCTGCTGTGCGTTTTGCAACACTTTATCGGTGGACACCACGTTACTCCGCCAGCACTGTCATCCACAAAAAAAAACGGGGCCGTGCCTCTTGCCACCACCCCGTGTACATTCGAAAAAGCCCACCGCCCCTGAACGCCAGGTTGCGGCGATCAGGGACAACGGGCTTGGGACCATCCCGTCTTAGAACAGGACTTTGATGGAGGCCCGGGCCGTCCGACCCAGGGCGGCGTTGCCGCTCAACACCGCTGGCGTAACCGACGTATCGTTTACGCCTCCCGCCCCGCGAAGATCTAACTCGTCCAGCAGATTATAGACCTGAAGTCCGAGCTCGAGGTTCTCTGTGGGGCTGTACTTGGCATTCGCCCCCCAGGTCGCCGAACCGGGCCACTCCCGCTGACCCGCATCCAGAGTATCGGTTTGCCCGGTCACGTTGAGTCCCACACTGAACTGGTCGGTCAGCTCATAGCTGGAGTAAATGGTGTAGGTCAGATCCGGAATACCACTGGCGCGACGGAAACTTTCATCACCCACACCCAACTGCTCGGCATCGGTAAAGGTGGCATTGGCGGTCACCGACAGACGGTCCCAGAAATAGGTGCCCAAGAGCTCGAAACCCTGCGACTTGTACTCGGCATCGATGATACAGCCACCGACATCCCCGAAGCCCAGGTCCCGACACACGGTCTGTGACAGCTCAAAGGTACTTTGTTTGAAATCACCTTTGAGTAGCGTCAGCTCAATCGAGTAGAGACCATCAAACAGCTCCCCGCGATTTTTGATACCCACCTCGTATTGATTGACGAAGTCGACATCGGCCACTCGGCCTGACTCATTCAGCGAACCATCAGCATTGATTTTTCCACTGACGGTCTGGCGATCCCCGTTGAAACGCCCGCCTTCGGAAGCACGTACAAACAGACTGGTATCCCTGGACGCCTTCCACAAACCGCCCACCGTCCAACTCTCATAGCTGGTGTCATAGTCCAGATTTTCCCGAGCGCCCTGCGCCTCCATGGTAGGAATCATCACGGTGACCTGATCACCGTTGAAGTCGGTGGTTTGCACGGGGGTATCGCCGGTCACCAAGCCGGCAACCGTCCATCCCGAGGATTTCACGTTCTCAAATCGGGTACTGACATCAAAGATGAACAGATCATTCTCCCAGTCCAACACGACATAGGGTGCCGTATTCGTGTAAGAAAGATCGTAATCCCTGGAACAGCAGTCCCCCCAGTTATCGTTGAACCCGGCAATACCACGGGCGGTGAGCAAGTTACCTTCATCGTCATACAGGTCCAGCATCGCCGGGTTATCACCACTCACTTCGGTATAGGCCCGATTGATGTGCCAATCCATGGCGATATCCTGCTTCATATGGAAATAGCCGGCACGTACCGTCAGATCACCATCTCCCAGCCAATACTCACCAATCAGGGTCAGGTCATTCACAAAGCTGCCCACATCACGCATATTGGTGTGCACATTGGGGCCGTTATCCAGATACTCCCGGTCATACAACTGACCGGCATTCGGGCCGTTGGCGTAACGGATTTCACCGACGGTCGCGCCGTTCACCATTGAGCCGGTCACGCTATCGGCACGAACCACGTTCTGAAACGGCGAGTAGAAGGTACCGCTCTGTTCGGTCCAGCGCATTTTGTTTTCGGCCCGAAGGTTATCGGTAAAGACGTACTGGAGCTCATTACCAATGGCCGTAGTTTTTGTGGCAATGCCATTCATCGGAACGGTTTCCAGATCGCCCTCACGGTTCACAATCTGGTTCTGATTATTCAGGATAGAGTAATTCGACTGGTCTCTGCCATCAAAGCCGGGAAACGCCTTGATGTTACTCACCTTGTCGCCGTTAACACTACCGAGAAACGGGCTGCCAGTGTAATTGGCTTCCTGAGTATCCGCGAACTTCCCCAAGAACCGGATATAGCCCTGGTTGTCGTCAAAGTACTTGGTGATATTACCTTTGATCTGAACACTATCGCTGGCTCCATAGGGAATTTCCAGCGGCCCTTCACCTTGCCGAACGAAACCGCCGATGTGGTAGTTGACCGAGTCGCTCGCGGGCCCACCGTAACGAAAGTCGATACGACTCTCATCAAAGCCCAAACCGGTGTTCGCCTGTATATAGCCACCTTCCTCCTGACCATAGTTACTGATGTAGTTGATGATCGCCCCAGGAGCCTGGGAGGTGTAGGTTCCCGCCGTACCACCACGAATACCTTCGACCTTATCCACCGATGCGTCAAAGCGGGTCCAGTAGTCATTGTTGCCAAACTGAATATCGCCAAACAGGACCGTGGGCAACCCATCTTCCTGAATCTGAACAAAAGGCGAACCGCCGGTCGCGACCGGAAGACCACGTACGGCGATATTGGCGTTACCGCCCGGCCCGGAGGTACCAGACACCTGAATCCCCGGAATCATCCGCAGCACCTCCGACTCGGAGCTGGGCTGAAAATCCTGAATGGCGTCGGTATTTACAGCAGTTACCGCGACGGAGCTTTCAATCTGGGATCGCCCACCACCGGCCGCGGCCGTGACCAGGATCTCTTCCAGGGCTGGCTGTTGCTGAGCTTGAGCGCTGAAGGGAAAGGCCAAAGCCAGCACTGACGATGACGCCAGAGCCATTTTGATGGCTGAAGCCAGAGGGGCTTTTTTGATACCCGGTTGTTTATCCACGTTACACCTCACATGTCTTAGTGATGAGGAGCCTATATGAGTCAACCGCCCGGCCATGGCGGACATCAGAGGAGGATTGCGCCGACGGGAACACTACATGCCCGAGCAGAACAACAGATTACTTACTCATAATAGCTCACACTTTTATTGTTTGCCCTACTACCTGCAACCCCAACTCGCCGGGCTCCAGATAAAAGGAGAGCTCTATTTTGAAAGCTGAACGACCGCTTCCGGTATTGACCTGAATTTATCCCTAGCCTTTTACCGCTTCTTCCATGCAGAGCAACTTACAGAATTCCCCGACTTATTTCAACACGTTTATTAAATAACAGGATTTGGCCATAATGTAATATAATTACTGCAACCTTCTGTTTTTAAAGGGTTTTATAATTACTGTTATAATGAACACACTGTTATATATTAATTTACGATATTGATTCCGGAATGATAACTCTCGCTATCGCCGGAATACCATTCAAACAAAAAAGCGCGACCCCTTAGGGCCGCGCCTGCACTAACGTTGTGCCAATATAGGGAGAGACATTCCCTGGGAGAGCTCCAGCACCCAACACGCTGGAGAGCGTCCTGCACCACGGAGAGCCGGGCGCAGGACGTGTTCAAAACACCCGGTTTCAGTAGCCCGGGTTCTGCTGGTAAGCACCGCCACTGAGGTTAATCTGCTGCTGCGGGATCGGCATATACTCATGCTTGCCGGCGGTGAACTCCGCATCGGTCAGATACTCTTTGCGCGTCTGCTCGACTTCCAGGTACGTGTCCAGCGTTTCTTTGGCCACCCCCCAACGAACCAGATCGAAGAACCGATGCCCTTCCAGACCCAGCTCCAGGCGACGCTCCCAGCGCAAGGCCTGACGGGCTTCGTCCTGATCGGCAAAATCGCTGTAGGTGCCAATGTTGTAGATGCTGAAGTTGTTACCGAGACGACCGGTACTGCCCGCTGCACGCTGACGAATCCGGTTGATGATCGGCAGTGCCTCGTCTTCGCGATTCAGCTCAATCAGTGCCTCGGCCTTCCACAGCAGAACATCGGCATAGCGAACCAGAATCGTATTTTTGGAGGTCACGGTAAATGGACCATTCTGCATACGGCACTCACAGTCCGGGTGCTCCAACTCTTTCATGGACACAAAATTACCGTAGGTCGCTGGGTTACGCGCCCAGGAATCACCATCTTCGATAATCAGATCTTCATCGTATTTGAACGGCTTGTCTTCCATCCCTACGGTGTGATCCAGGCGCGGGTCAACCATATCGGAGGACGCGTCGTAATTGGCATCGTTGAAGGTATCAAACAGGGGTAGACCATCAGCCCCGGTTTTGAAGGCATTGACAAAGTTTTCGGTCGGCACATGGAAACCACAGCACCCGAAACCACCGGCCATTGGGGTATTCAGAGCCACGCCCCAGGAGCCTCGGCCATCGGGGCTGCCATCTTCACGGGAACGCTGAATTTCAAACACGGACTCGCGATTGTTCTCGAACTCCCACAAGAAGTTCTCCGCGTAGTCATTTACCAGTCCATAGTGGCCATTTTCTTCAATGTCATCGACCAAACTGACCACCTCTTCCAGGTTGTCGGAATCGATACTGGTCACCTGGTGGTTCTCGTCCTGCACGTAGGCCTGATAGAGAAGCGTCTTGGCCAGGTAGGCCCGCGCCGCATCACGATCCGCCCGGCCCACTTGCGCCTGATCCTGAGGCAACGGCAGGTTTTCCACACCAAAGCGGAAATCAGCAGCGATCTTGTCCCACAACTCTTGCGAGGTCAGATCCACATTGCTCGCGGTTTCCACCTGCTCTGGAGTCATGGTTTCATCGATCCAGGGCACCTGGTCGTAGTGGATTTTAAGGTCGAAATAGAACACACCCCGGATAAAGCGAAGTTCCGCCTGACGTGCTGCTTTGTTCGGGTAGACACTTACATCCACGTCATTCATGACCTGAAGCGCCGAATTCACCCGGGAAATGCCCGTGAAATCTCGCACCCACTTCTTGTTGTTCAGATCGATAAAATCCGGTGGGAAGGACTCACCGTCAGCCACCAGAGGCTCGTACAGTGACAGAGCGTGATAGGCGAAAATGTCCGCCGCACCGTTACCGCCCTTGTGGGCATCGCCCGCACGCAGGTTCCCCGTTGGCCACAGGTACATTGGAGCGGTGTAGTGGTCGTTGCCCAGATATGAGTAGGCAGACGTCACCAGCGCATCCAGGTTATCAACGGTCTTTACCTGATCTTCACTCAGGGCCGACTTCGGCTCAACGTCCAGAGAGTCGCTGCCACACGCCGTAATGGCAAAGGCCATCACCGCGGACAGTGCTAACTTATATGTCTTATTCATGATGTTAACCTCAATTGTTCAATATTTGAATTCGTTATAGGGTCCCGGTTTAGAAGGTGACATTCACACCCACATTGATGCTGCGCGGAATCGGGAAAGTCGCTCCCGGCGTTTCCGGGTCCTGAGCCAGGGTGCCGTCCGGCGTAATGGTCAGCAGGTTCTGCCCCTGAATATAGAAGCGACCCGTGCTGGCACCAATGGCACCCCAGAAGGTATCCGACGGGGTGTAACCCACTGACAGGTCACGCAACTTGAGGTAGGAGGCATCTTCCCAGAAGAAGGTGGAAGAACGGGCCTCGTTGTTGTTGTCGACCAAGGTCAGCGCCGGCACGTTGCTGCCGGTATTGTCCGGGCTCCAGGCTCCCAGCACGCGATCACCATAGTTAGAACCGGCGTTGAGCGAGGTGAAGTCGGTGAAGAAGCGCCAATGGTTGCGAATCTGCCCACCGTGAACGCCCTGCCAGAACATATTGAAGTCCCAGTTTTCATAGCCGAGCTTGAAGTTCACGCCATAAATCAGATCCGGATCGGAAGTGGTGAAAAACGTCTGGTCAGCCTCGGTGATTTCGCCATCGCCATTCAGATCGGAGTAGCGAATTCGACCTGGTGCCGCGCCGCCCTGGGTGGCATGAGCATCGACTTCGTCCTGATTCTGGAACAAGCCGTCAGCTACGTAACCATAAACCGCATTGATGGACTGACCGAGAATAGTCTTGTCACGCCCATCACCCGGGAAGGAGTTCACCACGTCGGCGGGCAGTGAGATGACCTCGTTCTCGGCACTTGAGACGTTACCGCTGATCTCATAATTGAATACACCGACGCCATCAATCTCGAAGTCATTGGCATAGTTCAGCACCAGCTCGAAACCGGAGTTCTCGATGGTACCGCCATTAACAATCTGGGAGGCGCCTTCACCCTGAGTTGCCAGAGGCTGGGTGCGGGTCAGAATATCTTCGGTGGTCTTGTCGAACCAGTCCAGTGAACCCCAGAAGGAACCACCGAACATTTCAAAATCGATACCCACGTTGGTCTGTACCGATGTCTCCCACTTCAGGTCCGGGTTACCGATCTGCACCCGGGCGAAGCCCGACGGCAGGTTGCCGGTATCCGCACCATTCAGGTCGTACGCGGTGCCCTCATCCTGCTGAGTGGTAAACAGAGAGGTCGTCGCATAACGGCTTTCGTAGATGGTGGAAGTCGCCCGGGTATCGATTTCCTGGTTACCGTTTTCACCCCAGCTTGCACGCAGCTTCAGCTCGTCGATAAAGTCGACATCGAAAAAGGCTTCATCAGAAACAAACCAACCGGCAGACACGGCGGGGAAGGTACCGTACTGGTTGTTGTCACCAAACCGGGAAGAACCGTCGCGCCGTACCGTGACAGACGCCAGATAGCGACCTTCAAAATCGTAGTCAATCTGAGTGAAATAGGACTGCATATTCCAGGCGTCACCGGAGCCGCCCACTTCGGTTCCAGAGGTACCCTGGGACAGGAAGGCATAATCGCGATCATCCGATGCATAGCCCTGGTTACTGCCAGAGAATCCTTCGGTTTCAAAGTCAACTGTTTCCGCACCCACCAAAACCTTCAGGAAGTGACCACCGTCAAAATCCCAGCTCTGCTCGGCCGTATTGGTCCAGACCAGAGTCTTATTCCAGTTGTGCATAGTGCTCAGCTGGTCCTCAAAGTTGAGGTTACCCGCCTGAAATGCGCGAGTGTAATCGCGATAGTAGAACTGTCCGTAGTCCACACCAACGTTGGAGCGAAGAATCAGATCATCCAGCGGCCGATACTCTACATAGGCGTTACCCACCACCCGATTGTAGGTGTTCTCGTTATCCTTGTTCATTGCGATCAGACGAACCGGGTTGTCCCGGTCGGTAATGCCCGCTGCCGGGCCACCCCAACCCATACCGTCTTCCGTACGAATCGGAACAATGGACTGCTGCTCGATAGAAAGGTTGAGCACACCTTCTGCCAGATCGTTGACCTTATTGGACACTTGGTTGGTAAAGGTGAAGTTCTCGCCAATGGTTACGTCCCCATCAAGAAAGTCGAGACTGGAGTTGACACGAAACGCCAGACGCTCAAACTCGGATTCATCCACTACACCCTGTGCATTGTAGTAACCAAAAGAGGCATACACATTGGAGTTATCCGATGCATTGCCCATGGAGACATGAAGGTCACTGACCTTCGCGGTGCGGGTCACAGCGTCAAACCAATTGGTATTCGCCGGCCGCATGGTCTGTGCCGAATCAAGGTACTCCGGCAAACGGATTTCACTCAGCTCCGGGTTGGCGTAGTCGCCATTCCAGTCATAGGTATACAGGGGGCTGGCGTTATTCGGATCAGTACCATCATTGACGGCTGCCTGAAATACGGCACGGGCCCGCTGCTGAGTATTCAGAGGGTTCAGGTCATAGGAGTAATCCTGATAAGACTGATTGAGCTTGACTTGAACACCTTCCGCGTCAGAACCCTTCTTGGTGGTGATCACGATGACACCGTTGGCAGCTCGGGCACCGTAGACGCTGCCGGTCGCCGCGTCCCGCAGGACCTGGATGGAGGCAATATCGTTGGGGTTCAGCTCATGCATGCCTTTGGTGGTTGGCACGCCATCAATCACGTAGAGCGGGTCATTGAAACCAAGGCCGCCAATACCCTGCCCCCGAATACGCACGCGAGAGGATGGATTAGGGTTACCGTTTGAGGTGATCTGCACCCCTGGGAGTCGCCCCTGAAGGTTTTGCATGATGTTGCCGGAGGGCAGATCCTGAACATCGTCCAGGTTCACCGCATTCACTGCACCGAGCAGTTTCTTCTCTTCGGTGGTGCTGTAGCCGGTGACCACCACTTCTTCCAGCGGCTGGAGCGTGGGCTCACTGCCATCCTGGCCATAAGCCAGCCCCGGCGTTATGGCGCACGCCAGCGCGCTCAAGGTAAATAGTGACTTGTTCATAGAGTGCATCCTCTTATTTATTGTTGAAGCTTGGTCTTGGTAAACGGTCTGTAGGGAAACGCTTGGTGCGACTCCTCTTTACCCCTGCCTGACACCGGTCGAATAGCCATGCGTTATCGGGGAAAACCTTCTTATACTCAAAATCTATTAAGGCTTGAGCGTCGTCACACCCCCAGGCCCTGACCCTCTAAATTACAGAATGATTTACCTCATTTCAACTATTTTATTAACCTTGTGTTAATAATAATTGGGGATATAACTGCCATTTAATAAGCCTAAAATCATATAATTTCAAATAACCCCAGTATTGACACTTATATTTAACCGTGATTTACTTAATCGAAATAGGCGCATGCCGCTATTCAGTAAACCTAATAAGAGCGAGAATCAACGTGAAGTCACTACCCTGCCTGTATGCGGGCATCGAAGCCGGCGGCACCAAGTTCAATTGTGTGCTGGGTCGCTCTCCGACGGAGATTCTGGAGCGCGCCAGCTTTCCGACGACCCGCCCGGATGAAACCCTCGGTGCCGCCATCCAGTTTTTTGAGCAGGCCCAGGCCCGGCACGGTGCCATCGCATCGCTCGGGGTAGCCTGCTTTGGTCCGGTGGACCTGTCTCTGGACTCCCCCACATACGGCTTCATCACCGACACACCCAAGGCGCATTGGTCCAATACCGATGTGGTGGGCACGCTGTCCAAAGCCTTGGGCGTACCGGTGGCCTTTGATACCGACGTCAACGGTTCCGCGCTGGGGGAAGGTTCTCTGGGCGCTGCTCAGGGGCTGGACGACTATGTGTATGTCACCATCGGCACGGGCGTGGGCGCCGGCATCGTTGCCAATGGTCAGCCGGTGAAGGGTGCCATGCACCCGGAGGTCGGCCATATGCTTCTGCCCCATGACCGGGAGGTCGACCCCTTTCCTGGCGCCTGCCCTTTTCATGGAGACTGTGTCGAAGGCCTGGCCTCCGGCCCGGCGATTGAAAAGCGCTGGAAGCAGAAGGCCGACACCCTCCCCCAGGATCACGAGGCGTGGGACATTCAGGCTGATTATCTGGCCGCCCTGTGCTGGAACCTGACCGTCACCTACTCCCCCCAGCGGATCATTCTCGGGGGCGGGGTGATGAAGCAGGACCACCTGTTCCCGCGAATTCACCAGCGCTTTCAGGGCCATATCAATGGCTACCCCTGCGGTGGCGCTGCCAAAAACCCGCAAGACTATATTGTGGCCCCCGAGCTCGGCGGTCATGCGGGCGAAGTCGGTGCACTATTGATGGCACAGGCCATTGCGCCTTCGAGGACTTCAACCGCGGCCGGCTGACGGCTCTGATCATTCATTAATACAGAGGACCCACGCACGATGGCTCCCTTAAAATCACAAACAATAATCCAAGCGAGGTAGTAACCATGAACCATTCACCGGGGGCCGCACCGCCCCGTTCTCATCGAGTTGTCATTTTCAGCACCATCGTGGCCGCCCTCGGGGGGCTACTGTTCGGCTTTGATACCGCCGTCATTTCCGGCACCACCGGTGCACTGGAGCGGGAATTTGAACTCAGCAGCAACGGGCTGGGCTTTACCGTTGCCATCGCTCTGATCGGTACGGTCATCGGCGCATTGAGCGTGGGCAAACCGGCCGACTGGCTGGGCCGCAAGCGCTCTCTGATGGTCATTGCAGTAATGTATTTCATCTCTGCCGTGGGCAGCGCACTGGCCACGGTCTGGGGCGAGTTTCTGGTCTATCGCCTGATCGGCGGCCTGGCGGTGGGTGCCGCCTCAGTTGTGGCACCGATGTACATCGCGGAAATTTCCCCCGCCGCCATGCGCGGCCGGCTGGTGGCAATCAACCAGTTGAACGTGGTCGGTGGCATTCTGCTGGCGTTTCTGTCCAACTATGTGATTGGCCTGTCCATTGACGATGCGACGGCATGGCGCTGGATGCTGGGTATCGAAGCGGTACCCGCGGCACTGTTCCTCGCCCTGCTGTTCCTCATTCCCTACAGCCCGCGTTGGTTGGTCAAGAAAGGTCGCACCGTTGAAGCCCACGACGTTCTGGTCAAAATGGGCGAGCCCAACGTCGAGCAGGAGCTGGCGGATATCGAACGTTCACTGAAAGATAACGACAACGGCGCTTCGGACCGCCTGTTCCAGCGCAAATATATGTTCCCGATTTTCTGCGCCTGGGCCATTGCCATGTTCAATCAGCTCTCGGGCATCAACGCATTGATGTACTACGCGCCCCGCATCTTTGAGAGCGCCGGATTCAGCACCGAGGCATCCCTGCTGCAGGCGGTTCTGGTGGGTGGCACCAATTTCATGTTCACCGTCATCGCCCTGTTCATGATCGACAAGCTCGGCCGTCGTCCCCTGCTGTTCATCGGCTCCATCGGTACCGCCGCCTCGCTGTTTCTGGTCAGCTTCCAGTTTATGGCCGAGGAAATCTCCGGCAGCCTGGTGCTCTACGGTCTGCTAGGCTTTATTGCAGCCTTTGCCATCTCTCAGGGCGCCGTCATCTGGGTGTTCATCTCGGAAATTTTCCCCAACCGGGTGCGAGCCAAAGGCCAGGCGTTTGGCAGTTTCACCCACTGGTTCATGGCGGCCGCGGTGTCCTGGCTGTTCCCGGTGTTTGCCGACGGCAATGGCGGGCTGGTGTTTATTTTCTTCGGTCTGATGATGGTCCTGCAGTTCCTGTTTGTCTGGAAAATCATGCCGGAAACCAAAGGCACATCACTGGAAGATCTGGAGTACACACTACACGTGCGCGACAACGCACCCGACAACGCGAAAACCGCCGCATCGGCCTGAATCAGCGAATAATCAATCACCATAAATCGTATAGCGAGGTTTACCATGCGCAAGACATTCACCCTTCCCCTGACCTCCGCGCTGGCGCTGGCCGTCGCCGGCTGTACTGGCAGTAACACCACCAGCACACCGAACGACACCGCGGCGTCAGCAGAAACCAGCGGTCCGGCAACCACGGCTCCTTACCAGGAGACGTTCCGTCCGCAGTTCCACTTCACCCCAAAAGAGAACTGGATGAACGACCCCAACGGGCTGGTATACCACAACGGTGAATACCACATGTTCTACCAGTACAACCCCTACGGCGACAAATGGGGCCACATGAGCTGGGGTCACGCCATCAGCAAAGACCTGGTGCATTGGGAAGAGCAGAAGGTGGCCATTCCCGAAGACGAGGAGTACATGATCTTCTCGGGCAGCGCTGTGGTGGACCATCACAACACCTCCGGCTTCGGCACCAAGGACAACCCACCGATGGTGGCCATCTATACCGGCCACAAACAGGAACCGGAAAAGGGGCAGGATCAGCAACTGGCCTACAGCCTGGATAACGGTCGCACCTGGACCAAGTATGCGGGCAACCCGGTGCTGGATGAAGGCATGGAGAACTTCCGTGACCCGAAAGTGATCTGGCACGAAGAGAGCGAGCAGTGGATCATGGTGGTGGCCTTGTCGACTGACTACAAGATCGCCTTTTACAGCTCACCCAACCTGAAGGATTGGACCTTCCTGAGCCATTTCGAATCCCCGGGATCCGAGCTGGGCATCTGGGAATGCCCGGATCTGTTTGCTCTGCCGATTGACGGCGATGAAGACAAACGCAAATGGGTGCTGGAAGTGGACCTGGGTGCGGGCGAGGAAGGCTCTGTGGCCGGGGGCTCCGGTGGCCTCTACTTTGTGGGCGAGTTTGATGGCAAGCAGTTCATCCCCGATGAAGATGCCATGCCCGAGAGCGAATCCGGCCCGCACCAGTGGGTGGACTACGGTAAGGACTTTTACGCCGCCGTTTCCTGGTCCGACGTGCCGGAAGAAGACGGACGCCGTATTTGGGTCGGCTGGATGAATAACTGGCAGTATGCGCAGGAACTGCCCACCTCACCCTGGCGCAGCTCCCAGAGCATTCCGCGCACCCTGGAGCTGGCGAGCCACGACGGCGGCCTGAAAATGGTTCAGGAGCCGGTGGATGAGCTGCGGACCTTGCGGGGCGAGCAAAAATCACTGAGCAACCTGACCGTCACCAATGACACCCGTTCACTGGCCGACTGGAACATTCAGGGCAAGGCACTGGAAATGAAAGTGACCTTCACTCCGGGCAATGCCGAGGTGATTGGCCTCAACCTGCGCACCGGTAACGATGAAAAAACCGTGCTGCGCTACGACGTGAGCGAGGAAACGCTGGCGCTGGATCGCACCCAGTCCGGACAGGTGGACTTCCACGCGGATTTCCCGGGCGTTCATGTGGCACCGCTGCCGCTGGATAACGGTCAGGTGGAGCTGCACGTGTTTATCGACTGGTCCTCGGTGGAAGTCTTTGCGCACGACGGCGTGGTCGCCATCAGTGACAAGATTTTCCCACAACCGGACAGCGAGGGCGTTGAAGTGTTTGTCGAAGGCGGTAGCGCCACCTTTGACCGCATCGAAGCCTGGCCACTCAAGTCCATCTGGTAAGCGCTCACCGAAGCAACGTAACAAAAAAGCCCCGGCACTTGCCGGGGCTTTTTTGTTGGAGCCGCCATTACATCAACGCCGACTCAGATCATGCGCCGCTCCGGCACACTGCCTTTGAGCAGTACGGTTTTATCCGCGCCGAAAGACGAATAGAACGGCAGAATGCCGCCGCCCACCGCAATCGCGTCCGGGCCCAGTTGCCCCGGAATGATGGCCGGCACAAAAATATCCTTGGCCGCCATACTACCCAGGCGCCGCTCTACCATCGCCACCAGCTCTTCAATGATAAAGCGCGGCAGGTTGGCATCGATCACAATGGCTTTCAGATCCAGGATGCTGATGGCCGAAAGAAAGGCAAACACCATGGCATCGGCACAGTCGTTCATCCACTCCTGGATGTAGATACGGGCATTATCGATGTGCTCGGGCAGCTCGCCGATGTGACTGATCTCGATGCCCTTCTGGTTCAGATACCGGCGGAGTGTCAGCAGCGACGCCCGCTGGGTCAACATGTCAAAACCGCCCTTGCCCGGCTCATGGCCGAACAGCTCGGAGTGGGGAACGGGCATTGACGCCAGCTCCGCCGCGTTGCCATGCACACCGGGCTCCAGGTTGCCGTGCAGCACCAGGCCACCGCCGATAAAGGCGCCGATATTGACGTACAGAAAATCCGAAATATCCCGCCCGACGCCGAGCTGCAACTCCGCCACGGCCGCAGCGGCCCCGTCGTTTTCAAAAAACACTGGCAGGTCAATACGACTGGAAATCTCTTCGCTCAAATTGATATTGCGCCAGCGCTCAGACAGCTCATCGGCCATTTCCAGATCGCTCGGCCAGGCGCCCAGGAACCAGGGCATGGCCACTCCGACCCCACGCAGGCGCTTCTGACCGGATTTGTCCAGGTGGTTGCGCAGCTCGGGCAGCAAAAGATCGATCTGTTCGATGATGTAGTCCGGATCCGGCTGATCGAATTCGCGTTTGAATTGGGCCAGGGTCTTGCCGCTGAAGTCCAGCAACAGCAGCTCCAGATCGCGCCGCCCGATCTTGATGCCAATGGAGTAGGCGCCGGCCGGGTTGATGGCGTAGAGAGTTGACGGCTGACCGAGACCACCGAGGCGGCGCCCTTCACGAATCACCAGCTCGTTCTGCTCGAGGTCATCAACGATGCGGGTCACCGCCTGGGGCGTGAGGTTGGTGGCCCGCGCCAGATCGGATTTGGACGCGGTGCGGTATTTGCGCAAATGGGTGAGCATCACCCGCTCGTTATAGCGACGCAGGCCGCTGGAGTTACTGCCCTGACTCATGTATTCCGGCTCCCGATTGGACTGACGGCTACCGCTTCGATGATTGAATACGTATTCAACGGCAGCCCTTTGTCAAACATCACCGTAGTTTAACAAGGCGCGGACCATTAAGGCCAGCACCTTGTCAGTTCTGGGCTGGAACCCCAGCAGTCCGGTTCATTAGTCTCGCCAGGTATTATTCCAGCCAGACCGGATAGTAGTCATACTCGCAGTAGCTGGAGTCCAGATCACACACTTCCAGCACCGCATAGAGCTTCTCGGGCAACTCGTAAATCAGCGGGCTCACATCGGTCACATAATCATCCAGGCCGCAGGCCATGGTCAGGTCCGGGTAGTACTGACAGATGCGGATGGCTTCCTGGTCACAGGGCAGGCCCTCGCCGCACACTTCGGTGTACACCCCGTAGCTGCCGGTCAATGACGGGCGGTCGTTCAGGCGGAAACTCACCTGATAATCTTCCAGGCTGTTCACCTGCCAGTCGATCTCGAAAATGCCCGCATCCACATAGGGATCAAACGTCAGCGGCACCCCCGGATCCAGCGCCGTATCCACGCCATAGCTGTCGATGATATTGAAGGTTTTGAGATAGGGCACAAAGTCCGAACCCCGATGGGGACTATCGTTGACGTGCGTGACCTGCACATGGCTTTCATCGCACCCCATCAGGATCAACGAGGCAGTCATCACGATCAGGCTCAGTATACGATTCACGGGGCACCCCCTATGCATTCCGGTTAACGTAATGCCAGATTACCTTCCGGGATCTGAATCGAAACTGAACGCGCGGGCGAAAGTCAGGCGGCAAGCAAACCGGCCGCGCCTTCCACTAACAGCTTGATACCGGCGACCAGCAACAGACCATAGCAGGTCCAGTAGAACCAGCGATCGGACACCCGCTTGTGCAGGTAAACGCCCAACAGCACCCCCAGGGGCGCGAATGGCAGAAGCACCAGGGCGGTGGTGATATTGCCGATATTCAACTGACCAAAGAAGGCGTAGGGCACCAGCTTGGTGTAGTTGACCACACTGAAAAACAGCACCGTGGTGCCCACAAACACGGTTTTGGACAGGTGCTGAGGCAAGAGATAAATCGCAATGGGTGGGCCACCGGCGTGCGCAATATAGCTGACGTAGCCGGACACGCCGCTCCAGAAACCGCCTCGCCAGACGCTGGGCCCGTGGGCATGGAGCCGCTGCAACAGGTATTTGCCCCAGAGGTAGTGGCCCACAAAGTAGAGTGCCATGACGCCGATCATCAGGCGAATCATATCCACGCTCATGTACTGAAAGGTCAACGCACCGCCGAGCAGGCCCACCATGGCCCAGGGAAACATGATCTTCAGGTTGGCCCAGTCCCAGCGGCCGCGAAAGCTCCACAGGCTGACCAGATCCATGGTGCACAGAATGGGCAGAAGGATACCGGCGGCCATCCGGGGATCGATCATCAGGCTCAGCGCCGGCACCGCCAGGGTGCCCAGGCCGCCACCAAAACCGCCTTTGGACAGGCCCACCAGCAACACCACCGGAATCGCCAGTGCGTAGAACTCCCAACCGCCAATCATCCGCCGCTCCCGTCAAAAAGCGGCCATTGTACCAGTGAGTTACCCCCTCAAGCGCTGCTATCCTTTATCGGGATCGCCACTTGAGCCACCGGGGCCCTCTTTCTCCAGTCGCTCCAGTTCTTTCTGGTAGGCTTCCAGATCTTCCCAGTCATAAGGCGTCCCGGCGTTCAGGTGATCCGGGTGGCGGGCCCGCTCTTTGGCATGGGCCTGCAGGGAGTGATCCTCCTGTTCATGTTCTTTGACTTTTTCGCGCTCACGCTCGTACTTTTTCAGAAATTCCGACGCTTTCATCGCACACCTCCGGGCCCATTGGCCCCAAAAACCACACTTTTCCGTTATCATTAGGACAACACCAGAGGAGTCACTATCCATGCAACTGTTTGGCAGCTACACCTCCCCCTACGTTCGCCACTGCCGCATCGCGCTGGCCGAAACCGGCTTGCGTTGCGAGTTCATTGAAAGCGATACCCGCACCAGCGCCGAGCGCTCGCCCAGTCAGAAACTGCCCTTTCTACAGGACGGTGAACTGCTGTTGACCGACTCGTCTTCCATTCTGCGCTATCTGCGGGAAAAAGCCGGCCAAAGCTTCTTTCCCAGTCTTCGGGATTACGACGATTTCTGCCTGACCAATACCCTGATGGATGCCGCTCAGATTCTCCTGGTGCTGGAGCGTGACGGCCTGACCCCGGAACAAAGCCCCTACCTGGAACGCCAGCGTCGGCGCATTGACACCTGTCTCGATGCCCTGGCCCAGCGCCCTCTGAGCAGCCAGGCGCCCTACAGCGACTTTGAACTGCGCCTGGGGTGCGTTCTGGCCTGGGGCCGCTACCGGGACCGCTTCAATTTTCACCAGTACCCGAGTCTTACGGAGCTGCTGGAAGGCCTGGATCAATATGCGCCATTTGCCGACACGGCGCCACCTCAGTGATCCGACTGAATAACGCGTCAGTATTTTTATAAGAAGACCGACTGCTGCAGAGGCGGTCGACTCCGACCAACCACGAGAATCGACACGACCATGACTGAGCGACAGACCCAGCACCCACAACGCGGCCGGGCGCCCACTCTGATCGACGTGGCCAAAGTGGCGGGCGTCTCGCCCATTACCGTTTCCCGGGCGCTTAATCAGCCCGAACGGGTGTCGGAAAAGGCGCGAGCCAAAGTCACCGCCGCGGTCGAGAAAACCGGCTACCTGCCCAACATGCTCGCCGGCAGCCTGGCCACCCAGAGCAGCCGCCTGGTAGCGCTGATCGTACCGACGATCGCCAATCCGATTTTCGCCGAAACCGTCCGGGCCATCACCGAAACCCTGGAACAGGCCGGTTACCAGACCTTGCTCGGGTTATCCGGGTACTCCGAGGCCCAGGAGCAAGACCTGCTGGAGGCCATTCTCTGTCGCCGTCCGGATGGCATCATCCTCACCGGCCTGAACCACACCGACATCAGCCGAACCCGCCTCAAGGCCGCCGCGATTCCCATTGTCGAAACCTGGGATCTGGGGGATCAGCCCCTCGATGCCCTGGTCGGCTTCTCGCACCTGGACGTGGGCCGCAGTGTCGGGCAGTACCTGCTGAACCAGGGACTCCGACGTTTCGCGGCCATCAGTGCCGACGACCAGCGCGCTGAAGACCGCCTGGCGGGCTTCATTCAGGCTCTGGACGAGGCCGGTATCAGCCCCGACGCCGTGGAGCGACTGGAAACCCCCGCCCGCTTCAGCCAGGGCCGGCAGGCCTTTGCCCGCCTGCTGGAGCAGGGGATCCGGGCCGAGGCGGTTTACTGCAGTTCCGACACCCTCGCCCAAGGGGTACTGACCGAAGCCAGGGCCCGGAACATCGACATCCCCGGTGACATGGCGTTGATCGGGTTCGGCGACCTGGATTTCGCCGCCCACACCCTGCCCTCGCTCACCTCGGTGCAGATCAACGGCGCCGAAATCGGGTATCGCGCGGCCCAGCACCTGCTCAGCGCCATGACCGGCGAACACCCTCCGACCGAGCCCGTGACCATCGACGTGGGCTTCCAGATCGTCAAACGCGACAGCGCCTGATTTTCCGTCTTTTTGCCATCGGGTCTTGCAATCCAAAAATGATTGCGCAATCATAGCAGCCATCAACCGGGCCCAGACGGCCTTAAAACAGCTATAAAAACACGACAGAGAGAACCCTATGAGCCAGCCCAAACGCTCTCCCGAAGAGCTGCGCAGTCACCGCTGGTACGGCGTCAAAGACCTGCGCTCCTTCGGCCACCGATCCCGGACCGCCCAGATGGGCTACACCCGCGACGACTACGCCGGCAAGCCGGTGATTGCCATCGTCAATACCTGGAGCGACATCAACCCCTGCCATACCCACTTCAAACAGCGAGTGGAAGAGGTCAAGCGCGGCGTCTGGCAAGCGGGGGGCTTCCCGGTGGAGCTGCCGGCGTCCACCCTGTCCGAGCCCTTCCAGAAACCCACTGCCATGCTCTATCGCAATATGCTGGCCATGGAAACCGAAGAGCTGTTGCGCGCCTATCCGGCCGACGGTGTAGTGCTGATGGGCGGCTGCGATAAAACCACCCCCGCCCTGATCATGGGGGCCATTTCCGCCAACCTGCCCGCGATTTTTGTACCCGCCGGGCCCATGCTACGCGGAAACTGGCAGGGCAAGACCCTGGGCAGTGGTTCCGACACCTGGAAATACTGGGCCGAACTGCGCGCCGGCAACATCACCGAGGAAGACTGGCAGGGCGTGGAAAGCGGCATTGCCCGCTCCCCGGGGCACTGCATGACCATGGGCACCGCCTCCACCATGACCAGCGTGGCCGAGACCCTGGGCCTGTGCCTGACCGGCGCCGCCTCCATTCCCGCGCCGGATTCGCGCCACGCCCAGATGGCCTGTAGCACCGGCAAGCGCATCGTGGAAATGGTCTGGGAGGATCTGACCCCGAAAGACATTCTCACTGAGACGTCATTCGACAACGCCATCAAAGTCGCGCTGGCTCTGTCCGGCTCCACCAACTCGATCGTGCACATCATCGCCATGGCCCGCCGCGCCGGTTTCCCTCTGACCCTCGACCGGTTTGACGCCCTTGCGCGACACACCCCGGTGATCGCCAACCTGCGCCCCGCCGGCGCTTACCTGATGGAAGACTTCTACTACGCCGGAGGCCTGCCCGCCCTGCAGGAAGTGATGAAGTCCCTGCTGGATCTGAACCAACTCACCGTCACCGGCAAAACCCTCGGCGAAAACATCGCCGGCGCACGGGTCTTCAACGACGATGTCATTCGCTCCCTCGACAACGCGCTGTCCGAGCGGGACGGCATTGCCGTGCTGCGTGGCAATCTGGCCCCCGATGGCGCGGTGATCAAACCCCCCGCCGCCGAACCGCACCTGCTGGTGCATACCGGCCCGGCGGTGGTGTTTGAAAACCATCAGGAAATGAGCGAGCGCATCGATGACCCGGCCCTGGAGATCACCGAAAACTCCATCATCGTACTCAAAAGCGCCGGCCCCCAGGGCGCACCAGGCATGCCCGAGTGGGGCCAATTGCCCATCCCGAAAAAACTGTTGGAAAAAGGCGTGCGCGACATGCTGCGCATTTCAGACGCGCGCATGAGCGGCACCAGCTACGGCGCCTGCGTCCTGCACGTTGCCCCGGAATCGCACGTCGGGGGGCCCCTGGCCTTAGTGCAGACCGGTGATCTGATTGAATTGAACGTACCCGAGCGCAAACTCAATCTGCTGATCGACGAGGAGGAAATGGCCCGTCGACGCGCCAACTGGAAGGCGCAGGAGCCCAAGTTCAGCCGCGGCTGGGGCGCGCTCTATCAATCCCATGTGAGCCAGGCCAACGAAGGCTGTGATTTCGATTTCCTGGAAACCATTCCGGTGACCGACATCACCGATCAGGAACCCGATATTCACTGACGCCGCCACGCGCTAAAAAAACACTCGCGAGCACCAAAAAACACGAGAGAACTGTTATGTACGAAGCCATGCGCAACGCCCTGAACGGCATCTCCGGAGTACACATCACCCCCTATGACAACATGGGCGAAGTCGATCAACCCCTGCTGCACAAGGTGGTCGATCGCATCGCCAGCGCCGGGATTCACAACATCGTCACCGGCGGCAATACCGGCGAGTTTTACGCCCAGGACCTGGACGAAGCCGTGCTCGGCTATCAGGTTGCAGTAGAGGCCAACGCCGGTCGCGCCAAAGTCACTGCCGGTGTCGGGCGCAGCGGCCGGGAAGCCATCCGCCTGGCAAAAGCCGCCCAAGAGGCCGGTGCCGACGCCCTGATGATCCACCAGCCACCGGACCCCTTCTGCTCGCCCCGGTTGGTCATCGACTATATTCAACAGATCGCCGACAGCACCGACCTGCCCATCATCGCCTACGCCCGCAGCCCGGGCCTGGAGCCGGGGCACTTCGTTCGCCTGGCGGAAATAGAGAATGTGGTAGCGGTCAAGTATGCTGTACCCGACCCGATCCGGCTGGGTGAATGTATCCGCGCCACTCAGGGCAGCCCCCTGCAGTGGTTGTGCGGTCTGGCGGAAAGCTGGGCCCTACCCTTCTACGCTTGCGGCGCCCGGGGTTTTACTTCGGGACTGGTGAATGTGGCCCCGGAGTTGTCTCTGACGATTCACGCGGCGCTGGAGCGCGAGGCGATGAGTGAGGCCCGGGCTTTGGTGGACCGGATTGCCGAGTTTGAAAAAATGCGCACCTTTGAGGCCAATGGGGCGAACGTGACGGTGGTGAAAGAGGCGATGCAGATTCAGGGATGGCCCGTGGGGCCGACGCGCGCACCCGGGGTGGTTGAGTTGAGTGAGGCACAGCGTGAGGCGTTGAAGGAGATTTTGAAAGGTTGGTAATACCTCGGAGGAGCTTAGTTACAGCGCTTCGTATCGGAATGCTCCGCCTGGGTATACCTTTGTGAGACACGCCGTGAACCCGGTCCCCTTCGCGCTCCCGGCGCTTCGGGACACTTCCCACATCCATGTGGGGCGTCCACGGGCTCGACGCGCGGAGTCCCTCCGCTTACGGTCTCACAAAGGGTTACCCTGCCTCCGCGCTGCCAAATTAACGTTTCGGGAAATAGCACCTTTCGGATGTGGGGTTTGGTGTTGCACGGCAGGTTGCGTAGGGGCAGAGCGCAGCGAACAAACTGCGCATCCGCCGTTACCCAAGTTATTGTACAAAAAACGTTATTCCGCGCATCAAGTTTGGTAACGGCGGATGCGCTTCGCTTATCCGCCCTACGCGACCTTTGGCACTGAGGTCCGGGAAGGGGGAACACCGTTTC